>CAYXGF010000012.1:0-40045 GCA_964464465.1 uncultured Alistipes sp.
TCATCAGCGGTATGGGTGAGCTTCACCTCGACATCATCGTTGACCGTCTGCGCCGTGAGTTCGGTGTCGAAATCAACCAGGGTGCTCCCCAGGTTAACTACAAGGAGGCTCTTACCAAGACCGTTCAGCACCGTGAGGTGTTCAAGAAACAGACCGGTGGTCGCGGTAAGTTTGCCGACATCATATTTGAAATCGGTCCGGCATCGGAAGGTAAAGTCGGTCTCGAATTCGTTGACGAGGTCAAGGGCGGTAACATTCCCAAGGAATATATTCCTGCCGTACAGAAAGGCTTCGAGTCTGCGATGGCTAACGGCGCTCTGGCCGGATACAGCATCGACAGCATGAAGATTACCCTCAAAGACGGTTCGTTCCACCCTGTCGATTCGGATGCCCTTTCGTTCGAGATTTGTGCCCGTAACGGTTTCCGTCAGTCGGCTCCGAAAGCCGGTTCTGTGATTATGGAGCCCGTCATGTCGGTAGAAGTCGTTACTCCGGAAGAAAATATGGGTGATATCATCGGCGACCTTAACAAGCGTCGCGGTCAGATCACCGGTATGGAGCAGAAAGGCAATGCCCGCGTGGTGAAAGCCAAGGTTCCTCTGTCGGAAATGTTCGGATATGTGACCGTACTTCGTACAATTTCGTCCGGTCGTGCAACTTCCTCAATGGAATTCTCTCACTTCGAAGAAGTTCCTGCCGGTTTGGCCAAGGAAATCATCGAGAAATCAAGTGGCAAACGTAAAGATTTAGAATAAAAACAAATATGAGCCAAAAAATTAGAATCAAACTGAAATCTTATGATCATAACTTGGTCGATAAATCGGCTGAGAAGATTATAAAAACCGTGAAAACCACAGGTGCGGTAGTCAGTGGCCCGATTCCTCTGCCTACTCAGAAGAAGATTTTCACCGTAAACCGCTCGACTTTCGTAAACAAGAAAGCTCGCGAACAGTTCCAGCTCTGTACTTTCAAGAGAATTCTTGATATTTACAGTTCGACATCGAAAACCATCGATGCTCTGATGAAACTCGAGCTCCCCAGCGGCGTAGAGGTTGAAATCAAGGTTTGATAACCGCTTATTATATATTATAAGGTATAAGCGATATCGAGAAAACAAACACTTTTATTTTTTATAATTTTTATTAGACAAATGTCAGGACTAATTGGAAAAAAAATCGGAATGACTTCCGTTTACAGTGCCGAGGGTAAAAATATACCATGCACTGTTATTGAGGCTGGTCCGTGTGTAGTTACGCAAATCAAGACTGTGGAAAAAGATGGCTACGAAGCAGTTCAGATTGCCTATGACGACAAGAGTGAAAAACACACCAGCAGTAGTTTGTTAGGACACTTCAAGAAAGCGGGCGTAACCCCGAAGCGCAAACTCGCCGAATTCAAACAACTCGGAGAGTGCAATCTGGGCGATACTCTGACTGTCGAGAACTTCACCGATGGTGACTGGGTAGACGTTACGGGTATCTCCAAGGGCAAGGGCTTCCAGGGTGTCGTTAAGCGTCACGGTTTCGGCGGTGTCGGCGGTCAGACCCACGGTCAGCACAACCGTCAGCGCAAACCGGGTTCTCTGGGTGCGTCTTCTTATCCTTCCCGTGTCTTCAAAGGTAAGAGACTTCCCGGACAGACCGGCGGTGAGCAGGTTAAGGTGCTTAACCTCAAAGTACTTAAAGTAATCCCTGAAAACAATCTTTTACTTGTTAAAGGTTCAATTCCGGGTGCAAAAGGTTCGTATTTAATAATTGAAAACTAAGATGGAATTAACGGTTTTAAACACATTAGGTAAAGAGACTGAAAAGAAGGTTGTTTTAGCCGATTCGGTCTTCGGCGTTGAACCAAACGATCACGCTATTTATCTCGACGTTAAGCAACATCTTGCGAACAAACGTCAGGGTACTCACAAGGCTAAGCAGCGTAACGAAGTTGCAGGTTCGACCAGAAAACTCAAACGTCAGAAAGGAACCGGCGGAGCACGTAGCGGTAGCATCAAGTCTCCTCTGTTCCCGGGTGGCGGTCGTATTTTCGGTCCCGTTCCTCGTGATTACAGTTTCAAGCTCAACAAGAAACTCAAACAGCTCGCCCGTAAAAGCGCTCTCTCTTACAAGGCTAAGGCTGACGCGATAACTGTTGTGGAGGATTTCTCTATCGAGACTCCGAAAACAAAAGAGTTCGTCGCTATTGCCAAGAACCTTAAAGTTGCAGACAAGAAAATCTTGCTGGTATTGCCGGAATCGAACAGCAATGTTATTCTGTCGGCTCGTAACCTTCAGAACGTAAAGGTTATCATCGCTGCCAACGTTACGACTTACGATGTAATGAACGCGGCTCAGGTAGTCATGTCGGAAGGTGCGGTCAATGTTGTAAATGAAATGTTAGCTTAACGAATAGAATGAATATGGAAGTGATAATTAAGCCGGTACTGACCGAGAAAATGACGGTTCAGGGCGAAAATTTGAATCGATACGGATTTATCGTGAATCGCGAGGCTAACAAGTTGCAGATCAGAAATGCCGTAGAGCAGATGTATAATGTTGTCGTGACCGATGTGAACACGATGGTGTATATGGGTAAGGCAAAACGCCGTTACACGAAAGCCGGATTGTTGACTGGTCGTGCCAATAACTTCAAGAAGGCGATTGTCACCTTGAAGCAGGGAGATAAGATTGATTTTTACAGTAATATCTAAGCAAGATGGCAGTAAGAAAATTTAAACCCATTACTCCGGGTACAAGACATAAAATTATAGGTACTTTCGACGAAATCACAACGTCGGTTCCTGAAAAGTCATTGCTTGAACCTAAGAAAAGCTCAGGCGGTCGTAACAATACAGGTAAGATGACTGTCCGCTATATCGGCGGCGGCCACAAACAGATGTATCGTGTTATCGACTTCAAAAGAGCAAAGGACGGTGTTCCTGCAACTGTCAAGACTATCGAATACGATCCTAACCGCTCGGCCCGCATCGCGCTCATATGCTATGCGGACGGTCAGAAAAGCTACATCATCGCCCCCAACGGGTTGCAGGTTGGCCAGACCGTAGTCAGCGGCTTGGGTGCAACTCCTGAGGTGGGAAATACCCTTTTCCTGTCCGAAATCCCTCTTGGTACCGTAGTTCACAATATTGAACTTTATCCTGGTCAGGGTGCTGTAATGGCTCGCAGCGCGGGTTCATACGCTCAGCTTCTGGCTCGTGAAGGCAAATATGCTATTATAAAACTTCCTTCGGGTGAAACCCGTATGGTACTGGTTACATGCCGCGCGACTATCGGTGTGGTATCTAACGTAGACCATAGCCTCGAACAGCACGGTAAAGCAGGCCGCAACCGCTGGCTCGGCCGCAGACCGCACAACCGAGGCGTTGTGATGAACCCTGTTGATCACCCGATGGGTGGTGGTGAAGGCCGCGCCTCCGGAGGTCATCCGCGTTCGCGCAAAGGTTTGTTGGCTAAGGGTTATAAGACTCGTAATCCTAAGAAGACAACAACTAAGTTTATCATTTCAAGGAGGAAAAAATAATTTTAAAGTAGCATAATATGAGCCGTTCATTAAAAAAAGGTCCATTTATCGAGCCTAAACTGGAAGCGAGAGTTATCGCTCAGAATGAGGGCGGAAAAAAGACCGTAATTAAAACTTGGTCGCGCGCAAGTATGATTTCGCCTGACTTCGTAGGTCAGACGATAGCCGTACACAACGGGAATAAGTTCATACCCGTATATGTAACTGAAAACATGGTAGGTCACAAACTCGGTGAGTTCGCTCCTACCCGTAACTTCCGCGGCCATGCCGGTAACAAGAAAAAATAGTTAGACTATGGGAGCAAGAAAAAGTAAAGCAGCCGAAGTAAGAAAGGCTGAAAAGAGACAAAAAGCGATTGCTGTTCTGCGTGATTGTCCTACCTCTCCCCGCAAAATGCGTCTGGTAGCCGATATCATTCGCGGTGTGGAAATCAACAAGGCGTTGGGTATTCTTCGCTACTCGAAGAAAGAAGCATCTATAAAGGTCGAGAAACTTCTGCGTTCGGCCATCGCAAACTGGGAAGCCAAGAACGAAGGCGTTCGTCTGGAAGATGTGAAGCTCTGTGTCAAAGAGATTTTCGTCGACGGCGGCAGAATGCTGAAACGTGTACAGCCGGCTCCTCAGGGACGTGCACACCGTATTCGCAAACGTTCGAATCACGTGACGATAGTTGTTGACAAAATGGTAACCGAAGAAAAATAAGCAAGACAAATGGGACAAAAAGTTAATCCAATAGCAAACCGTCTCGGTATTATCCGTGGCTGGGATTCGATCTGGTTCGGAGAAAAAGGCGGAAAGGATTTTTCATCGCGTTTGGTGGAAGATGCTACTATCAGAAAATACTTGAATGCTCGTTTGGCCAAGGCAAGTATTTCCAAGATTATCATTGAGAGAACTCTTAAACTCGTTACCGTAACCATCTCTACTGCTCGTCCGGGTATCATTATCGGAAAGCAGGGTTCAGAAGTGGACAAACTTAAAGAGGAGTTGAAGAAACTCACCGGCAAGGATGTTCAGATCAATATCTTCGAGGTAAAACGTCCTGAGGTCGATGCAGTGATTGTTGCAAACAACATCGCCCGTCAGCTGGAAGGCCGTATCTCGTACCGCCGTGCCATCAAGAGCGCTATCGCCTCGACAATGAGAATGGGTGCCGAAGGTATCAAGATTCAGATTTCCGGTCGTGTCGGTGGTGCCGAAATGGCCCGTAACGAAACCTATAAGGAAGGACGTATTCCATTGCACACTTTCCGTGCCGATGTTGATTACTGTCTGGCAGAGGCTCTGACGAAAGTCGGTATCCTCGGCATTAAGGTATGGATTTGCACTGGCGAGGTTTATACGAAACGCGATTTGTTCGAATATACCGGCGCAGCAAACAGTTCCTTCGGTCAGTCCAATCAGGGTTCGGGTCGCGGTAAAGGCGCAGGCAGAAAGAGAAGAAATAATAATAAGTAGGATTCTTTAAAGCGAAGTATAGAAAATGTTACAGCCAAAAAAGACCAAATTCAGAAGAATGCAAAAAGGCAAGATGAAAGGTCTTGCCCAGAGAGGAAATCAGTTGGCATTCGGTTCATTCGGCATCAAGGCTCTGGAATCCACTTGGATTACAGGTCGTCAAATAGAAGCTGCTCGTCAGGCTATCGTTCGTTATATGAAACGTGAAGGTCAGGTATGGATTCGTATCTTCCCTGATAAACCGATTACCAAGAAACCGGCCGAAGTACGTATGGGTAAAGGTAAGGGCTCGCCGGAAGGATTCGTAGCTCCCGTTACTCCGGGTCGTATTCTCTTCGAGGCGGAAGGTGTTCCCGTAGAAATTGCGAAGGAAGCTCTTCGTTTGGGTGCTCAGAAACTGCCTATTACAACTAAGTTTATTGTAAGACGAGACTATACTGAAAACTCAATCTAAATTTAACGAAAGATGAAAACTTCTGAAATAAAAGAATTCTCGCAGGCCGAACTGGTGGAGAGAATCGAGACGGAAAAGGCCAACCTGACTCGTCTTAAACTCAACCATGCGGTTTCTCCCGTGGAGAATCAGAGTATAATTAAAAAATCTCGCAGAGATATAGCGCGAATGCTGACGATCCTGCGTCAAAAGAACTCTAATATTTAGTTGCCGCTATGGAAAGAAATCTTAGAAAGGAAAGAATCGGGATTGTTGTCAGCAATAAGATGGATAAAACTGCCGTGATTGCTGTCAAGAGAAAGGTTAAACACCCTATCTACGGTAAATTCGTCAACAAAACCACCAAGTTCGTTGCCGAAGACGCAGAGAATACCTGCAACCCCGGAGATGTTGTAAAGCTGATGGAGACAAGACCTCTCAGCAAAACGAAGCGTTGGAGATTAGTTGAAGTAATTGAAAGGGCTAAATAGTTATGATACAACAAGAAAGTAGACTCATCGTAGCCGACAACAGCGGTGCCAAGGAAGTTCTCTGTATCCGCGTGTTGGGTGGAACCAAAAGACGTTATGCGTCAATCGGCGATAAAATTGTCGTAACTGTTAAGAGTGCCACCCCTTCTGGCGACATGAAGAAAGGTACTGTATCTAAGGCAGTTGTAGTAAGAACCAAGAAGGAAATAAGACGTGCCAACGGTTCATATATCCGTTTCGACGATAATGCCGTTGTACTTCTTAACAACCAGGGAGAAATGAGAGGTACCCGTATCTTCGGTCCCGTTGCCAGAGAGCTGCGCGACCAGTATATGAAAATCATCTCGCTCGCTCCGGAAGTATTGTAATATTAAAGGCAAGAAAAGATTATGTCAGTTAAGTTACATATTAAGAAAGGTGATATGGTTACCGTGATTGCCGGCGAAAACAAAGGCCAGTCCGGTAAGGTGCTCAAAGTGTACGTAGAAAAAAATCGTGCTATCGTCGAAGGCGTTAATATGATTTCGAAAGCTACGAAGCCCAATGCACAGAACACTCAGGGTGGTATCGTGAAGCAGGAAGCTCCGATTCACATCTCTAACTTGCAGCTTATCGACCCCAAGAGCGGCAAAGCCACTCGCGTAGGTCGTAAGGTGAACGCAGATGGTAAAATAGTTCGTTACGCTAAAAAATCAGGGGAGGAAATCAAATAATGGCATACGTTCCTACATTAAAGACAACTTATAAGGAGCAGATTGTCCCTGCTCTGATGAAGGAGTTCGGCTATAAGAGCATTATGCAGGTGCCTAAGCTCCAAAAGATTGTTATCAACCAGGGTATGGGTCAGGCCGTAGCCGATAAGAAACTTATCGAGGTGGCCATGAACGAACTCACGACGATAACCGGTCAGAAAGCGGTGCTCACCAAATCAAGAAAGGATATCTCCAACTTCAAGCTTCGTAAGGGTATGCCCATCGGTGTGCGCGTGACACTCCGCTCGGACAAAATGTACGAATTCATGGAGAGACTTATCGCCGTGGCTCTGCCTCGTATCCGTGACTTCAAGGGTATAAACGAGAAGTTCGACGGTCAGGGTAACTACACGCTCGGTATCACCGAACAGATTATATTCCCTGAGATTGACATCGACAAGATTGTGAAAATCTTCGGAATGGAAATCACGTTCGTTACTTCGGCCGGAACCGACCAGGAGGCTTATGCTCTGTTGCAGGCATTCGGCCTTCCGTTTAAAAACGCTAAAAAGAATAATCAGTAGTTATGGCAAAGGAATCAATGAAAGCACGTGAGGTGAAACGCCTCAAATTAGTGCAGAGATATGCCGCAAAACGCGAAGAACTCAAAAAAGAGGGCGATTACGTTGGATTGTGCAAACTGCCTCGCAATTCGAACCCGATTCGTCTGCACAACCGTTGCAAACTTACCGGCCGTCCGAAAGGCTACATGCGTCAGTTCGGTATCAGCCGTATTCAGTTCCGCGAAATGGCATCGCAGGGTCTTATCCCCGGTGTAAAAAAAGCGAGCTGGTAGGCATTGTAATTCAAAAAGATTCATTATCTTTGTGCGCTGCACGAAGATGATGAGTCTTTTTGCAGATAAAACATATGGTTTAATTTTTAATTTTTAATTCAAAATGACAGATCCAATTGCGGATTTTCTAACAAGGATTAGAAACGCGGTGAAAGCCAACCACAAAGTGGTTGAAGCTCCCGGCTCAAAAATTAAACAAGAGATAACAAAAATCCTGTACGAACAGGGTTATATCCTTGCTTATAAGTTTGAAGCCGACGAGAAAGGGCATCCTGTAATCAAGATTGCCTTGAAGTATCATCCTCAGACCAAGGTGAACGCCATCAAGGACCTTAAACGTATAAGCCGTCCCGGTTTGCGCCGCTATTCCGACGTGGCTTCCATGCCGAAGGTTCTCAACGGCCTGGGTATAGCTATCGTCTCCACCTCCAAAGGCATCATGACCGATAAAAAGGCCCGCCAGGAGAATGTCGGAGGCGAAGTATTGTGTTATGTATATTAATGTTCTAAAAGTTTAAAAATGTCAAGAATTGGTAAATTACCTGTAAACTTGCCTGCCGGCGTGACCGTTACCGTTTCTCCGGAAAATGAGGTGAGCGTGAAAGGACCTCTGGGAACACTGACTCAGAAAGTTGATTCTGATATCACGGTAACCGTAGAGGGAAACGTATTGACAGTATCGCGTCCTACGAATCAACCACGCCACCGTTCATTGCACGGGCTTTATCGTGCGCTCATCAACAACATGGTGATTGGCGTGTCGAAAGGATACGAGATTAAACAGGAACTCGTAGGTGTAGGTTTCAAAGCAGAAGTAAAGGGGCAGATTCTCGAAATGAACCTCGGTTACTCGCACGATATCTATCTGATGCTCCCCGACGAGGTTAAGGCTACCGCCGTAACCGAGAAGAAGAGCAATCCTATCGTAACTCTCACAAGTACCGACAAGCAACTCATCGGTCAGGTAGCTGCTAAAATACGTTCACTGCGCAAACCCGAGCCTTACAAGGGTAAAGGTATTAAGTTCGTTGGCGAACAGATTCGTCGCAAAGCTGGTAAATCTGCTGGTGCAAAATAGTAAAATCGTATTGAATTATGGCATTAAATAAGATTGAAAGAAGAGCGAGGATTAAAATGCGTATCCGTAAAATCGTGAACGGAACGGCTCAGAGACCTCGTATGACTGTATTTAGAAGCAACAAGCAAATCTACGTACAGTTTATCGATGACGTGAACGGTGTTACTTTGGCAGCGGCTTCGTCGCTCGACAAGGAAGTGGCTGAAAATGTAGCAGGCCTGGACAAAAAACAGGTTTCGGCTCTCGTAGGCAAACTTGCCGCAGAACGTGCTCAGCAGAAAGGTATTTCGGAAGTGTCGTTCGACCGTAACGGATATCTGTATCACGGTAGAGTAAAAGTATTGGCTGATGCTGCCCGCGAAGGTGGCCTTAAATTCTAAGTAAAACATGTCGAATAGCAACATAAAAAAAGTCAGAACAAGCGACCTCGAACTGAAAGACAGACTGGTCGGCATTCAGAGGGTTACCAAGGTAACCAAGGGTGGTCGCACATTCAGCTTCTCGGCAATCGTCGTTGTCGGCGATGAAAACGGCGTGGTCGGCTACGGATTGGGTAAGGCCAGCGAAGTTACAGCGGCTATCGCCAAGGGAGTTGAAGATGCTAAGAAGAATCTTGTTAAGATTCCGGTACTCAACGGTACTATTCCACACAAACAGGAGATGCGCTACGGCGGTTCGCTGGTGATGATTCGCCCTGCCGCTCCCGGTACCGGTGTTATCGCCGGTGGTGCGATGCGTGCCGTTTTGGAGAGCGTCGGAATCAAGAACGTGCTTGCAAAAAGTAAAGGTTCGTCGAACCCCCACAACCTCGTGAAGGCCACTATCGCTGCTCTTCTCGAACTCAGAGATGCGTACAGCGTGGCTCAGGTGCGCGGAATTTCGATGAATCAGGTGTTTAACGGTTAAATTTAGAAAGAGAAATGGCAACGTTGAAAATAACTCAAACTTTCAGTCGGATAGGATGTTCTGCTCAGCAGAAGAAAAATCTGGACGCTCTGGGCCTTCGCAAGATTGGCAAAACCGTCGAACATCAGGATTCCGCAATCATTCTCGGAATGGTCGAGAAGGTAAAGCACCTCGTGAAAGTGGAGGTCGTAAAATAGTTAGTAACCCTAAACAAAGTTTAAGACAATGAATCTCAGTAATTTAAAACCAAGTGCAGGTTCAACGCATCATGAGAAGAGAATCGGTCGCGGACAGGGTTCGGGTCATGGCGGAACTTCTACACGCGGTCACAAGGGTGCTCAGTCGCGTTCCGGATACTCTCGCAAGTTGGGATTTGAAGGCGGCCAGATGCCTCTTCAAAGACGTCTTCCGAAGTTCGGTTTCACCAACAAGGAGCGTGTAGAGTTCAAACCTATCAATCTCTCTGTATTGGAAGAGCTTGCAGCAAAAGCTAATATCTCCGAAATATCCGTTGACACGCTTATCGAGGCCGGTCTGGTTTCGAAAGGCAATCTGGTCAAGATTCTTGGCAACGGTACCGTTTCGAAAGCTCTGACTGTAACGGCTCATGCTTTCTCGAAAAGCGCAGCTGCCGCAATCGAGGCTCAGCAGGGAAAGGCAATCAAACTCTAATCTTTTAGCACAATGAAGCTAATAGACACATTAAAAAATATTTATAAGATAGAAGAACTGCGTAACAGGATTGCCTATACGTTAGGTCTTCTTCTTATATTTAGATTGGGTAGTTTTGTGGTAATACCGGGTATCAATCCCCAGGCACTCTCAGGATTGAACGAGCAGGTGGACAGCAATGGTCTTCTCGGACTTCTGGACATCTTCTCTGGAGGTGCATTCTCGAATGCCTCGATTTTTGCACTCGGTGTGATGCCATATATCACTGCCTCTATCGTAATTCAGTTGTTGGGTATGATAATACCCTACTTCCAGAAAATGCAGAGAGAGGGTGAGAGCGGCCGCCGCAAAATCAACCAGTGGACAAGATACCTCACCATCGGAGTTTTGCTTGTGCAGACTCCTGCATATCTTGCGAATCTTCATTACACGATTCCGGAATCGGCTTTCGTGATGGGACGTTCGAGCGTAATGTTCACCATTTGCGCTACGATTGTCCTGATTGCCGGTACTATGTTCGTGATGTGGCTCGGAGAGAAAATAACCGACAAGGGAATCGGAAACGGTGTGTCTCTGATTATCATGATCGGTATTATCGCCCGTCTGCCGCATGCTCTGTTTGCTGAAATCAGCACTCGCTTCAACGGTAACGTGGTGATGCTGATTGTCGAATTGGTTTTGTTGTTCCTGGTATGCATGGCTACAATCGCACTCGTTCAGGCCGTTCGCAAGATTCCTGTACAGTATGCGAAACGTATCGTGGGCAACAAACAGTACGGAGGCGTTCGCCAGTATATACCTCTGCGAATCAATGCTGCGGGTGTCATGCCTATCATCTTTGCTCAGGCGCTGATGTTCATTCCCGCGATTTTCTCGCGCTGGGATGCCACTCAGGGATTTGCTGCTGCATTCTCTTATCAGAGTTTTTGGTACAACTTCGTATTCTTCTTATTGGTAATCGCCTTTACTTATTTCTATACGGCGATTACGGTCAATCCGGCTATGATGGCTGACGACATGAAACGTAACGGCGGTTTTATTCCCGGTGTGAAACCCGGCAAGCAGACCGTTAATTACATCGACACCATCATGACGAGAATTACCCTGCCTGGGTCGATTTTCCTTGCAATCGTGGCTATATTGCCGGTGTTCGCATCGAAACTCGGCGTCAATCAGCAGTTCTCCTATTTCTACGGAGGTACTTCTCTGCTGATTCTGGTAGGTGTTGTTCTCGACACTCTTAGGCAGATAGATAGTTATCTTCTGATGCGTCATTATGACGGTCTTATGAAGACCGGTCGAATCAGAGGTAGAAGTGGAAACTAATCGGAGTTTCAGATGATATATCTAAAAACAGAGGAAGAGATAGAACTGCTCCGCGAGAACAATCTTCTCGTAAGCGCTACGCTTGCAGAGGTAGGGCGTAATATAAGGCCGGGTGTGACTACTCGTCAGCTCGATAAAATCGCCGAAGACTTTATTCGTTCTCACGGAGCAGTTCCCGGCTTCCTCGGGTACGGCGGTTTTCCTGCGACGCTTTGCGTCTCGGTTAATGAAAACGTCGTTCACGGGATACCGTCCGATTATGTTCTTAAAGAAGGCGATATCGTTTCGGTGGATTGTGGCACTGTTATGAAGGGGTTTTATGGCGACTCGGCATATACTTTTGCGGTCGGCAATATCGATCCGGAGGTAAGAAGACTTCTGGATGTAACCAAAGAAGCTCTTTATAAGGGTGTTGCGCAGGCCAAGGCAGGTAACAGAATTGGTGATATATCTGCGGCTGTGCAGGAGTATTCCGAAATGAACGGTTACTCGGTGGTTCGAGAATTGGTGGGACACGGTCTGGGCAGAGACATGCACGAAGATCCGGAGGTCCCGAATTACGGAGCCAAAGGACGAGGTCCGCTCTTGAAAGAGGGCATGGTAATCTGTATCGAACCGATGATTAATATGGGAGTAAAGAATGTCGTCTTTGAAAGAGACGGTTGGACAGTGCGCACCAGGGACCGCAAGCCGTCGGCTCATTTCGAGTTCGCCGTTGCGATACGGAAACAGGGTGCGGACGTATTGACCGATTTTAGTATTATCGAAAACGCTATTAACGCTTAAATTCTATGGCAAAACAAACTGCTATTGAAAAAGATGGAACGATAATCGAGGCCTTGTCCAATGCGATGTTCAGAGTCGAACTGGACAACGGTCATGTTATCACTGCGCATATCTCCGGAAAGATGAGAATGCATTACATTAAGATTCTTCCGGGAGATAAAGTCAAAGTAGAGATGTCCCCTTATGATTTGACAAAGGGACGTATATCTTTTAGGTACAAATAATTTAGATTGCTGAAAAATGAAAGTTAAAGCATCGATCAAGAAAAGAAGCGAGGATTGCAAAATCGTAAAGCGTAAAGGCAAACTTTATGTTATTTGCAAGAAAAATCCTAAGTTGAAAATGCGCCAAGGATAATTATTAAAACAAAACAAAGAAGAAAAAGTAATTTATGGCACGTATAGTAGGTGTAGATTTACCAAAAAACAAAAGAGGCGAGATAGGTTTGACCTATATTTACGGTATCGGAAGAAGTACCGCTCGTCAATTGCTTGATGCCGCCGGTATAAGTTATGACGTCAAGGTTCAGGACTGGACCGATGAGCAAGTAGGCGCAATTCGTGCGGCTATTGCCGAAAGCGGAATCAAGGTAGAAGGTGAATGCCGTTCACTCGTACAACTTAATATTAAGCGACTGATGGATATCGGATGTTATCGTGGTATTCGTCACCGTCTGGGTCTTCCCGTAAGAGGTCAGAGCACGAAAAACAACGCTCGTACTCGTAAGGGTAAGAAGAAAACAGTCGCAAATAAGAAGAAAGCAACTAAGTAATTTTAGCGAGTTATGGCAAAGAAAACTGGAACAATTAAAAAGAAAGTTGTTAAAGTCAGTGCTATGGGCATGGCCTTCGTTCACTCGACGTTTAACAATGTCATAGTGACAATTACCAACGAGAACGGTGATGTTATAAGTTGGAGTTCTGCCGGTAAGATGGGCTTCCGCGGTTCTAAGAAGAATACGCCGTATGCCGCTCAGACTGCCGCTGCCGATTGCGCGAAGGTTGCTTACGATATGGGTCTTCGCAAGGTCAAGGTATATGTGAAAGGTCCCGGCGCCGGCCGTGAGTCTGCGATAAGAACCATTCACGGAGCCGGTATCGAAGTTATCGAGATTATCGATGTTACTCCACTGCCTCACAACGGATGTCGTCCGCCCAACCGTCGTAGAGTCTGATGATGCGACATGAAGAAAGGATGATTTATTATCGTATGTGTAACAAGTAAAAGATTTAAAACAAAATGGGAAAATATATAGGACCAAAGAGTAAAATCGCCAGAAAATTCGGCGAGCCTATTTACGGTGCGGATACCGTTCTCGAAAAAAAGAACTATCCTCCCGGACAGCACGGAGCTTCGCGTAAGCGTAAGAAAACTTCGGAGTACGGCGTTCAGCTCAGCGAGAAACAGAAAGCAAAAGCAATTTACGGTCTTCTGGAAAAGCAGTTCTACATTACCTATGAGCGTGCAGCCCGCCAGGGCGGTATCACTGGTGAGAACCTGCTCAAACTGCTCGAATGTCGTCTGGACAATGTCGTATATCGTTTGGGTATAGCTCCTACGCGTGCTGCGGCTCGTCAGCTGGTGTCGCACCGTCACATCACGGTTAACGGTCAGGTTGTGAATATTCCTTCTTACAGCCTTAGAGCCGGAGACGTGGTAGGTGTCAGAGAAAAATCAAAAAGCCTTGAAGTAATTACCGATTCATTGGCCGGCGGTAGAAGTCGTTATGCCTGGTTGGAGTGGGACGGCGCTACAATGTCCGGAAAGTTCCTTCAAAAACCGGAAAGAGAAGATATTCCCGAGAATATCAAGGAGCAGCTCATCGTCGAATTGTACTCTAAATAGTAATTAACAACATCAAGATTATGGCAATATTAGCATTCCAGAAACCCGACAAGGTTATTATGCTCGAATCCACTTCGAATTTCGGGAAATTCGAATTCCGTCCTTTGGAGCCAGGGTTCGGAATGACCATCGGTAATGCTTTGCGTCGAATACTGCTCTCCTCATTGGAGGGTTATGCGATTACGACCGTGAAGATTGCCGGTGTTGATCACGAGTTTGCCGCTATCCCCGGTGTGATGGAAGGGATGATAGACATCATCCTGAATTTGAAGAAAGTGCGCTTTGTCAGAACCGTTGAGAACGTGGACTTTGAAAAAGTTACCATCAACGTGGCAGGCGTCACCGAACTGACAGCCGGATATATATCCAATTTTCTGACCAATTTCAAGGTGCTGAATCCTGATTTGGTCATCTGCCGCATGTCGCCCGATACCAAATTGTCAGTCGTGCTTACGATTGCAAAAGGTCGCGGTTATATTCCGGCAGAAGAGAATGCTCCTGCTGTCGAGGAGTTCGGGGTGCTTCCTATCGACTCTATCCATACGCCGATTAAAAATGTTAAGTACTCAATAGAGAACTATCGTGTCGAGCAGCGTACCGACTACGAAAAACTGAATTTGGAGATTACAACCGACGGTTCGATTCATCCGAAGGATGCTCTGAAAGAGGCTGCCAAGATTCTGATTCATCACTTCATGCTCTTCTCCGACGAGAAAATCACGGTGAATATGGATGACAACAGCGTTACGGAGGAATTCGACGAAGAGGTTCTGCACATGAGACAGTTGCTTAAAACCAAACTCTCGGATCAGGACCTTTCTGTAAGAGCATTGAACTGTTTGAAAGCGGCCGAGGTCGATACTATCGGTGAGTTGGTTCGCTTCAATCGAAACGATTTGCTCAAATTCAGAAATTTCGGAAAGAAGTCGCTCACGGAACTCGATGAATTGCTGGCATCTCTGAATCTTCATTTCGGGATGGACGTTTCTATCTACAAACTTGACAAAGACTAATTATGAGACACAATAAGAATTTCAATCACCTTGGCAGACAGAGTGCCCATCGTAAGGCTTTGCTTTCCAATATGGCGTCTTCGCTGATCATGCACAAGAGAATCGAAACAACGGTTGCAAAGGCAAAAGCGCTTAAAATGTTCGTAGAGCCTGTTGTGACGAAATCAAAGAACGACACGACACACTCGCGTCGTATCGTGTTCGGGTATCTGAAAGACAAGAATGCGGTGACTGAGTTGTTCCGTGTAATCGCTCCGAAAATCGCTGACCGTCCTGGTGGATATACCCGTATCCTGAAAACCGGATTCCGTTTGGGCGATGGTGCCGAGATGTGCATCATCGAGTTCGTCGATTTCAACGAAACATACAAGGAAGGTGCCGTTGTCGCATCGACTGAAAAACCGAAGACTCGTCGTAGTCGCAAGAGTTCATCTGCGAGCAAAGAGGCTACCGACGGAGAGTCGGATGCCGTTGTCGTTGAAGACGGTGAAAAAGCTACCGCAAAAAAATCTGTTGCGAAGAAGCCGGCTGCTCCAAAAACTGCCGCTCCTAAGACGTCAGGTTCGAAAGCGGCTGCAACCAGAAGTGCAGCATCTAAGAAAGCTTAATGTAAGAGTCGGAGTCACTCTGTGGCTCAACTCGATAAAATTGTTCCCGAATACAGGCAGATTTTTATCTGCCTGTATTTTTTTGCAATCATAAATAGTTCAGTATCTATGCTGTTATCGCTGGTGCGGCTAAGACATGCAGTTTGAAACTTGTCATTTTAAAGCAGATGCAGTTATGAGGCCGCTAATGGTTCAGTGTGAATTGGATTATAGTTGCCCGATTTTTTACGGAATTATATTCTACTCAACCCTTAATATTTTGCGGCTATGAGGAGTCGCATGAGCCGCAACCTCGCTCTGCGGAGGCTCGCTATCGCTCTTTCCGCAGGCTGCAATCCGATGGTTGCCACATGTTTAAAGTATAGGCCCGATATATAATGAGGTAACTATACGCCGAATCCTTAGTTTTATATTATTGGCATTCCGTTTTTTTGATGGTCCGGTGCCGGTTGTGGAATATGGGGTGCGTTTTTCTTCGTACATCCGCTGCCCGGATTGCGGCATGCTGATATCGGTTGGCTAAGGCGGTGTTATGTCGGATGTGGACAATAAATTACAGGTGTGGAATTGTAGGCAGCTGTTTTTTTTGTAAAATATACTTTGTATTGCATAGTATTAAATAATTGTGCTATATTTGTAATGGATAATAACCCTTAAATAATAATACTATGAAACAAACAGTTAATGTCAACATTGCATCCATGGCTTTTATTATGGATGAGGATGCTTATAATCTTTTGAAGAGATACCTCGAAGATATTGATTCGCGACTTGACAGTTCGGATGTCGACTCTTTGGAGGATATTGAGAGTCGTATTGCCGGAATATTCAATGAAAAGATAACGTCGCCGATTCAGGTCGTGAATATCGATATGGTCCGACGGGCAATAGCGCTTATCGGTAAACCGGAGGCGTTCGGAGCCAGGAATGCGAAATGCGATTATGACTATCAGTATGAGCCGAGAGGCAAAAGACTCTATCGGAGTGAGAATAATAAAATGATTGGCGGTGTGTGCAGCGGAATATCGGAATATTTCGTACTCGATGTAAGCGTTGTGCGTCTGGCTGCGATTCTGCTGTTCTTTTTCGGAGGTATGAGCCTGTGGGCCTACATAATGCTGTGGATAGTGATTCCAAAGCGTGCTAATTATGTTAAATGAAAAAACGGATATGAATATAGATAACTCGAATAACATAGACAACGTAAAAGCTCAGATGCGCAAAGGGATTCTGGAATATTGCATTCTTGCGATATTGTCGCGGGAGGATTCCTATGCGCCGCGTATCATATCGGAATTGAAGAGCGCAGACATGATAGTTGTGGAGGGTACGTTGTATCCGTTGCTGGCGCGGCAAAAGAATCAGGGATTGCTGAACTATCGCTGGGAGGAATCCCCGCAGGGACCGCCGCGAAAATATTATATGATTACGGACAAGGGACGCGAAGTCCTGGCGGCGCTTGACAAAGCATGGGCGGAGATGGTGCGGCAGATAAGCGTTATAAGAAATGGGGAATAAACGGTTGTATTACATGTGTGACTATGAAAAAAATAAATAGAATAAGCATCGCGGGGTTGTCGTTTACTTTCAATCAGGATGCTTACGAGGCTTTATCCGCGTATCTGAATATTCTGCATGAGGCATATGACGGAAATCCTGACGGTAATGAGATTATAGCCGACATTGAGGCCCGTGTGGCGGATTTGATTCTTAGCGAGCAGGTTTGTTCGAAGGTTGTCGACAAGGTGCTTATCAACAGAATAATTACTCAGCTCGGTATGCCTGAGAGCGATTCCGAAGACGGATTCAGGCCGAATCTGACGGATAATACGGCCGAATATCTTATGCCGCGGCGGTTGTACCGGCTTAAAGAGGGAGCCAAGGCCGGTGGCGTTTTCAGCGGAATGAGTTGGTTTTGGAATATAGATGTGGTGTGGCTAAGACTCGGATTTTTCGTGCCGATTATTCTGGCATTGCTGTGTCTGATATGCGGTGTCGATTATGGAATGGGGCCTGTATTCGTTTTGGTAAGCGGAGTGGTGATATTGCTCTACATTCTGATGTGGTTCGTCATTCCTGTGGCGAAGACTCCGAGGCAGAAACTGGAAATGCGAGGTGAACGTATAACAGCTTCATCAATTCGCCAGAACTTTCAGAGTACGGCCCAGTCGCCGTCCGCGCGCAAGGCTTCGTCAATTATGGCCGAGGTGTTGTATATTGTCGGGCGTATTGCTATATTCGTCTTTAAATTCCTTGGGGCGGCGTTCGGACTTGCGGCGTGTTTGGGAGGAGCTGCTGCAATTGCTTTGTCCATCAGTCTGTTCATAATGTTCGGGTGGTCGTATGTAAGTGTGGCGTTCGCTTTGATGGCGATGCTTGCCATAATTCCGCTGACGGTATTGTGTTATGTATTGTTCAGTTTTGCATTCGATTGGAAAATCAACGGTAAAAGCATATTGGCGGCTGTATTCGCATGGTTTGTATTCCTGATTATGAGTATTTGCATATCGGTTATGTGGGTTCCGAGAATAGCTCGTGATTTTAACTCGTTCGAAAACCGTTTGGAACAGTTGTTAGACGCCGATTCGGTTTACGAATTTATGGGTATATTGCAACAGAGCGCGCAAATAAACCTGAAATATGGAGCCGTGAAGACAACGAATATAACGGTCGTCGATTCGACAAAAAATCTGGATTTCCGGGTTATTGAGATTAATGATGCGGATAATGAAATGTCTAAGTGATATAACTATTGTAAAACACTTTAAATAATGCTATTATGGAAAAGGTTATTTCTCTGCTGTTTTTGTTGATGTGGGTCTGTTTCCCGTCGTCTGGGGCGGATAAGAAGGGTGATATGCTTACAGGAAGCGGGCGTATCGTTACGGAGACCCGCGATTCGAGAACCTTTAATTCTATTAAGATTTCCGGAGCTGTGCGTAGTGTCTGCATGACGGATGACACCGATGGAAAAATAGTAATCCGGGCCGATGATAATGTAATGCCTTATGTGAAAACAATATTCGATGGATATGAACTGATTGTAAGGATTGATGCTCCGTATAGCTCTTTAAATGAAGTGTCGGTTGATGTGGATGTTCCATATTCTAAGAGTTTGAGGAGTTTGGACGTGAGTGGATGTGCGCGGATGGCGACAGCGCTTCCGATAGAGTCATATGAATTGGATATAGATTTGTCAGGTGCTGCCGGGGTCTCGCTTGCCGAGGTGAAAGTTTCGAAATTCGAGTGTGATTTGTCCGCGGCTTCGGAGCTTAAAGTTTCTGCACTGAATGCCCGGGAGTGCTGCGCCGATTTGTCAGGGGCATCGCATGCAGTATTGTCTCGTCTCAATTCCAAGAAATGCGAAATCGAGATGTCCGGCGCCTCCAACATTGACGCTGCCGGAGTGTGCGAGTTCTGTGATTTGGAGGCGAGCGGAGCTTCGAAGTTCAATGCCTCCGGATTCAAAGTACGTAACTATAAAGTCGATGTGTCGGGCAGTTCCGATGTGAGTGTGAAATGTACCGAAGCAATATCCGGCAATGTGTCCGGTGTCTCGCAGTTGCAGTGTGCCGGAAATCCGCAACATAGGGGCGTATCTTTTTCACGCACTGCAAAAATAAGCTACGGAAAGTAATTTCCCTAAGACGAAATTGGTCAAGGTGCGGCTGATTGCCGCACCTTGTTATGTTTATCGGGCCAGACTTTTAAGCTGGGCTATCTCTTCCGGCCATAAATTTTCATCTGGCGTTTCGAGAATCAACGGTATGTCGTCGAAACGGTTGTCGTGCATGATGAATTCGAAACATTCGCGTCCGATTTGGCCTGCACCGATACTCTGGTGTCGGTCAACCTTGCTTCCGCAATCTTTCATTGCGTCATTAAGGTGCATGCCTTTAAGGTATTTGAACCCTATTATCTCGTCGAACAGTTTAAATGTGGCCTCGCAATCCTGCGCCGTTCTTAAATCGTATCCTGCGGCGAATGCGTGGCAGGTATCGATACAGACCCCTACTCTGGCTTTGTCTTCGACCTTGTCGATTATGTATGCGATTTGTGAGAAATCGAATCCCATGTTGGAACCTTGGCCTGCCGTGTTTTCGATTACGGCCGTCACTCCGTGTGTTCTGTCGAGCGCGATGTTTATCGACTCTGCGATTCGGTCCAGGCACCTGGTCTCGGAGATTTTTTTTAGGTGGCTGCCTGGATGAAAGTTCAACAGGCTGAGCCCCAGCTGTTCGCAGCGCGTCATCTCATCGAGAAATGAAGCTCGTGATTTTTCAAGTCCTTCATTTTCCGGATGGCCGAGGTTTATAAGATAGCTGTCATGCGGTAATATCTGCCGTGGCGAGAAACCGCATATTTCGCAGTTGCGGGCAAATGACTCGATTGAGTCTTGTGTCAGCGGCGAGGCGTGCCATTGTCTTTGATTTTTAGTAAACAATGCGAATGCTGTCGCACCTATGGCGCGTGCGTTCAGTGGCGCGTTTTCCACCCCACCCGATGCACTTACGTGCGCTCCTATGAATTTCATGTTGCGATGTCTGTTGTGTTATGTTGCAAATATCAAAAATCTTTCAGAGAGTTCCTATTTTTTTCATATATTTGTAGCGGTGTTATACCCAGAAAAAACCGACAGTATTATGAGAATTATCAAGTTCGTTTTGGTTTCAGTGATGTCGCTGCTGCTTTTCGATGTCTCTTTTGCACAATTTTCGCTACCTGTTTCGGATGGCGTCGAGGCATTGCAGGGAGTCGATTCCATCAGAGGAACAAAATTGTATCAGAACTATTTTAGCAGAGCGCGTTACCGTACTGAACGCAAAGCATTGGTTAAACAACGCAACAGTTTGGAAATAGGAGCTTCCGTTACAGGAAACATGACCCGTTTCAACGAACATTGGAAGGCGGGCGGTGATAATACTGTCAATGTTTTTGGTTCTGTGTGGTGTTATCATACATTTAAGAAGAACCGTTTTACATTGGTGACCAAGCTTAATATGAAATATGGTCAGAATTTCATAAAGGAAGAGGATGTGCGGTGGTTTAAGAACCAGGATGAATTCAAAATAGAGACGAGTGCGGCATGGGCTATCGGAACAGAAGGATGGCGGAAAAACTGGTCGTATAACGTCGGTGCGTGGTTCCGCAGCCAGTTCGATGAGGGTTATAAATCAAGAGCGACACAGAAAGCCGGTACATTGTTGAGTGACTTCCTTTCTCCAGGATATTTCAATATTTCTGTCGGTATGAAATACACGAGTCCGGACAAAAGGGTTCCGTTTATTGTTTCTCTCTCTCCGGTTGCCGGAGACGTGACTATTGTCAAAAACGAGGAATTGCGTAAATCGTACGGAATGAAAGAGAAGCATCCTTTGGCTACCGGAGATGCAATGCCTGTTTACTACTCTTCCAAGTTTTCGGGCGGTTCTTCGGCGCAAATTGATTTCGATAGAACGTTTTATGCGAACAGTAGAAAAGAAGGCGGGAAGAACAAGAAAGAGATATTTCGTTACAGAACCACGGTTTTTGCATTTTATGGATGGATGACCAATCTTAGTGAGAAGCGGGCTTCGGACTATACGGAGCTGATGCCGACTGTGAGATGGGATAATACGATAGATGTCAAAGCGACTAAGTTTATGACAATGCAGTTTACATATCAAATGTTCTACGACAAGGTGCAAATCGATAAACTTCAAATGAAATATTATGTAAGTGTCGGTCTGAGCTATACGTTCAAGAATAAGTAGAAATAAAAGGCATAGTGCGGTGTATAAGAATTCATTGCGTAGCGTATTGACTCCGTTTCTTGTAGGTCTCGGTGTGGTCGTCGGTATTTTGCTTGGCATGCGTATCGCGCGCGTGCAACGCGATGACGACAGAGGAACCTTGCATATTGCTTCGTCCGCGCAGAATAAGATTTCTTACACGTTGTCGCTTATAGAGAATCTGTATGTCGATAAAGTCGATATGGATTCTATTTCGGACAGAGCAATCGTTGCGCTGCTTGAAGAACTCGACCCCCACTCTGTATATATCTCGGCTGACGATATGCCTGCGGCCAACGAATCTCTGGAAGGAGAGTTCGATGGAATTGGAGTGATGTTTAATATGTTGACGGATACCGTAGTGGTACTCAATGTGATACCTCGTGGGCCGAGTGATAAGTCCGGAGTGTTGAACGGCGACCGTATAATTATGATTGACGATTCTGTTGTTGCGGGGCGGAAAATATCGCAGGATAAAATCGTAAAGATGTTGCGGGGGCCGCGGGATACGAAGGTGAAGTTGTCGTTGGAGCGCAGCGGCGTGTCGGAACTTGTGCCCGTTGTGGTCACCAGAGGTGCGATTCCGTTGAAAAGCATCGATGCTGCGTTTATGATAACGCCTGATATTGCTTTCGTGAAATTGTCCGCTTTTGCAAAGAGTTCTTTCCAGGAACTTTCTCAGGCATTGGGTACACTGAAAGCTCAGGGAATGAAGGCCTTGATATTCGATTTGCGTGGAAATTCCGGCGGATTTCTCGACCAGGCTATCGCCATTGCGAACATGTTTTTGCCCAAAGGTGAACTGATTGTTTATACGGAAGACCGTAATGGTAATAAAATCAAAGAATACAGTAATGGAAGCGGCGGTTTTGAGCGAGAGGATTTGGTGATACTTATCGACGAGGGCAGTGCCTCATCGAGCGAGATTCTGGCCGGGGCTGTTCAGGATAATGACCGCGGAACCGTTATCGGGCGCAGGTCTTTCGGAAAGGGCCTGGTGCAGCGCCAGATTTCTTATCCGGACGGTTCTGCCCTAAGGCTCACCATTGCACGCTATTATACACCGACTGGCCGTTCTATTCAGAAGCCTTATACGGGCGGAGCGGGCGATTACCATCTCGATATAGTAAATCGGTATTATCATAATGAAATGTTTTCCCGGGACAGCATTCATTTCGACGATGCGTTGAAGTTCACCACGCCGAAAGGAAAAATTGTCTACGGAGGTGGTGGTATCATGCCGGATATCTTCATTCCTATCGACACGACGGATATAACTCCGTATTTCAAGGAGGTGGTAGGACGCAATATATTGTATAAATATACTTTGGAATACACCGACCGACATCGCAGCCGGATGAATGAAATATCGTCAGTGGCAGATTTGAAAGCTTTCCTGGATTCGGATTCTCGCCTTATGGATGACTTTATAGGCTATGCTCAGCGTAATGGCGTAGAGCCGGAATGGCGGCAGATAGAGCGGTCGAGAAAGCTGATAGAAGCTCAACTAAGAGCTTATATAGCGCGTAATACCTTATTGGATTACACTGGATTCTATGCGAATATATATGTGATAGATGATGCGGTGCTAAAAGCAATTGAGGTTCTTGAAATCAATAAAAAGAAGAAGTCGCTCGAATGATTAAGAGGGTGTTTGGCATAGTTTCAGCCGTCGTGATTCTAATTGTTGTAGTTATGGTGTCGATGACTGCACCTAAAAGTTTGTGTTTCAAAAATCGTGAATTTAATTATGTCGATGCTGTCGATTCGCTGTCCGATACATTGTTGTTGGAGCAGCAGCCGGATACACTCCGTACGGCAGAGTAAAATTCATTAGGAATATGTCTCGGCAGAGAAGACGGAAGTTCACTGCTAAGAGTCGCGGTTCGGGGTGAGATTGTCGTTTGTTTATTTCTTGAAGATGAAATATACTGACAGTATCAGGAATACGAATCCTATCAGGTGATTGATTTTGAATGTGCCCGTCTTGAATATGAAGAGGGAAATCAAGGTGAATACCACTAAGGTTATAGCTTCCTGAATAATTTTCAGCTGCATCAGTGAGAACGGTCCCCCGTTTTCTTCAAAGCCGATTCTGTTGGCCGGAATCATGACGCAGTATTCCAATAGGGCGATGCCCCAGCTGACAAGGATTACGGCCCACAATCCGGTGCTCTCGATTTGTTGAAGGGCTTTTATTTTGAGATGGCCGTACCATGCGAATGTCATGAACACGTTGGAGGCTATCAGCAGCAATATTGTTATCAGGCTTTTCATGTCGGGGTTTGTTTGGGTTAAGATTTCTGCAAAATTACATATTATTTTTAAGCCGCATGCGTCTGTGGACGAAAAAACTGTCGACAGACGATGTATCCCGTTTTATTTTTTGTGTACCTTTGTAATCGTAATTATTGATAAGATGAGTAGAAGAAGAAACGATTCAAAGAAGAAGATGCCGAATCGTAAAGATGTCGCCGGAAAAGACCGCACTTCGGTGATTATGGATGTATTCAGGGCTTTCCCTAACAGACAGTATTCGTTGAAGGCTCTGGCTTCAATCAGCGGTGGCGCCGACAGGGAGGGCCGGGCTCAGACAGCGGAAATAATTAAGAAATTCGAGGAAGGAGGTGTCGTAGAACGATGCTCGAACAGCAAATATAAGTTTTCGCCTCGTAATATGCCTTCGTATGAGGGTGTGGTCGACATGATGCCTTCGGGGTTCTCGTTTATAGTGGTGGATGGACTCGAAAAGGATATTTTTGTCGAGCCGCGGTTGAATCATCATGCGCTGAATGGAGACAGGGTGCGTGTCGCCGTACTCGGAACGAGAGGAGACGGCCGCTACGAGGGCGAAGTGGTGGATATTCTGGAACGCAACGTCAAGGGGTATGTCGGGACGGTCGATGTGCAGAAAGCGGGTGTGTTTGTCAGACCGGATTCGCGGAAATTGCCGGTGGATATTTATGTCAAACCGTCGCAGGCGGCAGGGGTCGTTACCGGCCAGAAGGTGGTTGTGCGCATAGTCAAATGGCCGGAGGAGAACAGGAGCCCTTTCGGAGAGATTACGGATATTCTCGGAATGGCCGGTGACAACGATACGGAGATGCATGCTATTCTGGCGGAGTTCGATTTGCCTTATGAGTTCGATGAACGTGTTGTGGCTGCTGCCGAAGAGATAGACGGCGGAATATCGGACGAGGAAATTGCTCGAAGGCGTGATTTCCGCAGTACCGTGACTTTTACGATAGACCCGGAAGATGCCAAGGATTTCGATGATGCGCTCTCGATTCGTCGGACGGAGAAGGAGGGTGTATGGGAAGTGGGAGTTCATATAGCCGATGTAACGCATTATGTGTCACCCGGCTCGATAGTGGATTGCGAGGCTGAGAACCGGGCAACTTCGGTATATCTTGTCGATAGAACCATTCCGATGCTTCCGGAAAGGCTTTCGAACGATTTGTGTTCTCTCAGGCCGAATGAGGATAAATTGTGTTTCTCGGCGGTCTTTGAAATCGACGAACAACTCGACATCCGCAGCCAGTGGTTCGGGCGAACTGTCATAAGGTCTGACCGCCGGTTTACCTATGCCGAGGCACAGAGCATAATCGAGACAGGTGCCGGTGACTATGCACAGCAGGTCTTGAAGCTTAATGAACTGGCGCAACGGATGCGCAGTCGAAGATTCCAGGACGGTTCGATTTCTTTTGAGCGTGAGGAGGCGAAGTTCCGTTTGGATGAGAATGGAAAACCGCTGGGCGTATATTTCAAGGAGATGAAGGAGTCGAATCAGCTTGTCGAGGAATTCATGCTGCTGGCCAACCGCAAAGTTGCTGAATTCATAGGCAGGACGGCGACCGGACGGAAAAGTTCGCGTACATTCGTATACAGAGTACACGATAAGCCTGATGGTGACAAACTTGCAAAATTTGCCGATTTCGTGCTTCGCTTCGGTTATTGTTTCAGAACTGACCGGCCTCGGTGTATTGCGCTGCAAATCAATAAGCTAATGTCCGAAATCAAGGGGAAAAGCGAGGAGAATGTCATATCCACGCTGGCTGTCAGGACAATGGCCAAGGCGTTTTACACGACGGACAATATCGGCCATTACGGGTTGGCATTCCCCTACTACACTCACTTCACTTCACCTATAAGGCGTTATCCGGACATGATGGTGCACCGGCTTCTTGCGCATTACCTCGACGGCGGACGGAGCGAGAGCAAGGAGGCTTTCGAGGCCCTCTGCGAGCACTCTTCGAAAATGGAGGTGCGGGCTGCGGAGGCGGAGCGCGCTTCGATAAAGTATAAGATGGTGGAGTTCATGCAGGATAAAATCGATATGGAGTTCGACGGTCATATTTCCGGCATCACGGATTGGGGCATTTTCGTCGAGTTGGAGGATTCGCATGTAGAGGGTCTTGTAGCGATGCGTGATATGGCGGATGATTTTTACCGTTTCGATGAATATAACTATGCGGCTGTTGGACAGCGCACAGGGCGCCGTTTTACATTGGGAGATCTTGTCCGTATAAGAATGAAACGGGCCGATTTGCAGCATCGTCAGCTGGATTTCGAGATGACTGCATCCGTCGATTTCGAGACCGGAGCGGTTACACCGCTTCAAGATACGAGACCGGCAGGGCGTAGAAAACGTTAGTCGGTAAACTTTTCACGGCAGACGATATAGTTGTCCCAGCGGGACAGGACGGCCTGCATGTCGTCCGGAAGAGGTGTTTCGAAGTACACCTCTTTTTTGCTGCCCGGATGCGTGAACCCAAGACTGCGGGCATGGAGTGCGTGTCGCGGCATGATTTCGAAACAGTTTTCGATGAATTGCCGGTATTTGTTGAATGTTGTGCCTTTGAGTATCCGGTCGCCGCCGTAGCGTTCGTCGTTGAACAGCGGATGGCCGATATACTCCATGTGTACGCGTATCTGGTGTGTGCGTCCTGTTTCCAGCCGGCACTCGATGAGCGTTACGTATCCGTAGCGTTTGATTACTTTATAGTGCGTAACGGCATGTTTGCCGTCGCTTCCGTCTGCAAAAACCGCCATTTTTAGACGGTCGGTACGGCTGCGTCCGATATTCCCGGTTATCGTGCCTTCGTCGTCGGGAAAATCGCCCCACACCAGCGCTATATATCGTCTGGATATCGTATGGTCGAAAAACTGTTTGGCAAGGCGTGCATGCGCTATCTCGTTCTTTGCAATGACAAGCAGACCGGAGGTGTTTTTGTCGATTCTGTGTACCAGACCGGCACGCATGTCGCCCTGCTGGAACATGGGCAGGTCTTTGAGATGGTATGTCAGTGCATTGACCAGCGTCCCGTTGTAATTTCCGTGTCCCGGGTGAACGACCATGCCGGCATGTTTGTTCACCAGTATCACGTCGTCATCCTCGTAGACAATGTCTATCGGAATATCTTCCGGGATTATCTCCACCTCGCGTTTCGGATACGGCATCACGATGGAGATTGTGTCCAGGGGCTTGACCTTGTAACTCGATTTGACGGCCTTGCCGTTCACGAGTATATTGCCGCTGTCGGCGGCTGCCTGAATGCGGTTGCGCGAACAATGTTCCATCCTGAAAGTAAGGAACTTGTCTATTCTAATCAGCGCCTGCCCCTTGTCCACCGTCAGGGAGAAATGCTCGTATAGTTCGTCCTGCTGTTCCTCGGCCGCGTCGTCCGGACCCTGGTAGGTGATTTCTTCCATAACGTGCCGGTTTATTCGAAAAATTCACTGGGAGTCTCGTTTTCAAGGGCCTCTATGATGTCCTCCACTGTGTGGCTCTCCTCTTGTCTTTGCCGTATGATGCTCTGGGCCTCGCTGTCAGCTTTCTTTGAATTTTTCTCGATTTCGGCATCGTCGAGGGACAGTGATACGGATATGCCGGTGCCGAGTCTGACATTGTTGCCGTAGGCGGGCGACTGTGACAGCACTTTGGCATTCTTCCGGTTGAGCAGGTTTATGCCTTCTCCGAATTTTATAGTGCCGAGGTTCAGTCCCCTGTCCCACAAGCGGCTTTTGGCGTCGGCGAGCGACATGCCGATGAGCTTCGGTATCTCCACGATATCGCTCTCGCCGCTCCGCCCGACAACGAGCGTTATGCCGCTGCCTATCTCGACCTCTTTGTCCGAGGTGGATGTTATTGTCTGTCCTTCGAACTTCTGGTCCAGTACGTAATTCGTCGCTATGTCATCCACATATTTAAGTTCCTCGATTTCGAGCCCCGCCACTTCCAGTATGTTCTTGGCCTGCCGCAGGGAGTAGCCGGTCACATAAGGTATCCTTACCATTTTCTGCCGGTACGAATTGACTGTCACGAAAATTCTGCGGCCGCTTTTGACCTTGCTTCCCGCCGCCGGCTGCTGTTCGAGTATCATGCCGCCCTCGTATGCCGGAACGAACAGCGAGTCGTTGATTTCCACGCGTAGCCGGTCCTTGTCAGCAAGCCTCATGGCTTCTTGCAGACTTGCACCCACGAAATCGGGGACGGTCTTGTATTTGTTGTGGCGGGTGAATATTCCGAGCAGCATGTAAATCGCGAAACAGAATATTATTATGGCGCATATGATTAGCACGAGATTGCGCGCTATGCGGTTGTCGGATAACTTTTCGAGCAGTCTACGCAGATAGTTCATGTCGTTTATTCAGTTCGTTACAGGTCGTAAAAATACAAAAAAAACGTGATGATTGCTCAATAAAACGACCGCAGCCTGCATTTTGCAGGCCGCGGGAACAAAAACACACATCAAAAGTCTAATTCACTTTCGCTTGTCGAGTATTTTGTTGAGTATTCCGCCGAGCAGTATGCAGGTTCCGCTGAATACCATTATGCATCCGACGAGGACGAATGAGGAGGCAAAGGAGAGTCCGGAGTCCATGCTCTCGCCCAGACCGCACTTGATAATCGGAATGCTTACGAGGAAGCCGATGCCAATGCCGAGCAGTGCGCCTGATATGCGAATCAGAGATGTCTGCCGTCTTTGCACCGAGGCTTCCACCTCCTTTACATACAAATCGAGCATGGCGTTCGACGATGTGCCTGAGGACATGATTTGTCGCTCTTTCAAGTGGCGTAATACGATTTTTGCACATGAATAGATGAAAATCATCAGTGCGATGAGCAGAAAAAAAGTCAAGTCTTTCATAACAGTTTGATTTTTGTGATTTGCAATTTTGACGGGAAAAATCTATTTTGGTTACACGAAAAAATAATTTTTTGTTTTCTGTGTAACCTTTTTGCGCGTGATACGTCAAAAAACAAATGGCAGCCCCGAACGACGATATTGAGTATGTGAACGGTTTGCGCCGCGGAGACATGGCGTGTTTTGCAGCGATAGTAAATCGGTATTCCGCGCGAGTGTTTTCGCTTGTCGCGGGCGTTGTGCGCAACAGACAGACTGCCGAGGAGATAACTTCGGATGTCTTTTTCAAGGTGTACGAACGTATTGGCGATTTCAAGAGCCGCAGCAGTTTTTCGACATGGCTTTACAGAATTGCATACAACGCCGCCGTCTCCTCGGTCCGGAAGAAGGATTTGCTGTATGGGGCCTCGGAAATCTCCGGCGTTGCGGTTGCGGATGACGATGAATGCGACTGCGCACTAAGCGAGGAGAATATGCAGAGAATGGAGCGTGCTCTCGAAACACTCTCGCCGGCAGACCGGTCGCTGATTAGGCTCTATTATTATGAGGACAAGAGCGTGTCCGAGGTATCCTTTATTACGGATATGACCGAGTCCAATGTCAAAACGAGACTGTTCAGAATAAGAGCGGAACTTAAACGTAAATTAATATCCGATGGAAAATAAAGATAATCTGGCCGAACTGATACGCATGTGTTGTCGTGAAACTGATGTTCCCGATGCGGAATTGCAACAGCGTATAATGCTTCATACGCTGACTCGTGCCATTGAGAAGTCGCGGCGCAGGAGCCGAGTGTCGCTACTGTCCTCGCTGGCGGCTGCGGTTGTGTCTTTCTGTTGTGTCGTTTTTCTGATGATGAACTATCTGCCGGCAAGAATACTTATCATTCATTCGTTCGACTGGACGAACGTTACGGATAAACTGCAACTTATCCTGCCGCAGGGCTCTGCCGCCGAATGGATTCAAACGGCCAGTCCTTTGGCGGTGCTCGTTTTGCCGTTATTGTTAATGGCGACGATATACTGGATTGTCAACCGTACTTTCTATTCCTGAATCTACCGGCGGAAATCTATTATCTCGTATCCGTCGTATTTCCGGATGTCGAAAGTTATACTTTTTCTGCCGCTTTCGCATGCGAATGACTTGATGTCGATTACTGCATTCGAGTTGATGTTTTTGAGGAAATACTCTATCCTGACAGGCAGATTGTTGGTTGTGTTTATATAAAGTTTTATTTCGCTTTCGTCGCTCTTGCTTTTAAGAGTTATCAGATGGCACTCTCTGCCGTCTGTTTTCTGCATCCCGGAATAGGTGTGCGTGTAGTCTTTGTCCAAATATACGAATGCGTGGGCCGGGTCTGATAAAAGGTCCGCGTTCTGCTGTTCCGGTGCAGGCTCTATGACTATCTCCTTGTTTATCTCATCCACCTGATACGATATTCCGTTCACGGAAAAAATGTCTGTCTGCGGCACGTGAACCGTGTAGTCATCTCCGCTGACGAGGCAGAATCCGTCTATTGTGTGGCTTTCAACCGTCGACACGAAATCTATCCGATAGTGCCCGCAGTGCGTAATCGTGTCGGACAATGCTCTTAATATCGCAGCCGAACGTTCGTCGGCGGATGATATTTGTACGGAGATGACGGATAAAAAAATAAGCAATCGTTTCATAAGCGTTTATCTTAGGCCGAGGCCGGACAATATGCGGTCTAACGTAGCTATGTCCGAAACCAGTACCTCGCGCGGTTTGCTTCCGTTGGCTGCACTTACTATGCCGACTTTTTCGAGTTGGTCCATAAGTCTGCCGGCACGGTTGTATCCCATGTCGAACCGGCGCTGTATGTTGGAGGTCGAGCCTTGCTGGTGCATGACCACGTATTCGGCGATTTCCACGAATCTGTCGTCGAGCCGCCCTACATCTGCCGACGAGGACTTGGACTCGCCGCCTTCCGGCTGGTATTCCGGAAGCAGATAGGCGCTGCCGTATCCCTGTTGCCGCGAGATGAAAGATACCATATCCTCGATTTCGGGGGTGTCGATGAATGCGCATTGTACGCGCAGGGTCTCGCCGCCGCCGTTGGTTAGAACGAGCATGTCGCCCTGCCCTATCAGCTGGTCGGCTCCGGTCTGGTCGAGGATGATGCGGGAGTTCATGACCGATGTCACACGGAATGCGATTCGAGCCGGACAATTGGATTTGATAAGTCCGGTAATCACGTTTGCATCAGGTCGTTGTGTGGCGATAATCAGATGGATGCCGATTGCGCGTGCAAGCTGCGCCAAGCGTGCGATAGGCAACTCGATTTCTTTGCCGGCAGTCATAATCAGGTCCGCGAACTCGTCTATCACGACAACGATATATGGTAGGTATCTGTGTCCTTTCAGCGGGTTCAGGCGCCGGTTGATGAATTTCTCGTTGTATTCCGATATCTTTCTGACTCCGGCGGCCTGTAAAAGTCCGTAACGGTCCTCCATCTCCTTGCACAGAGACTGTATGGTGTAGACAACCTTCTGTGTGTCTGTGAGAATCGCATTGTCCTCGCTCTCCATCTTTGCCAGAAAGTGGTTTTCGAGTTTGGAATATATCGACAGTTCGACTTTCTTCGGGTCCACCATGACGAATTTGAGTTCCGCCGGGTGTTTTTTGTAGAGCAGAGATGTGATTATGGCGTTAAGGCCGACGCTCTTACCCATACCTGTTGCTCCGGCGACAATAAGATGCGGCATTTTCGCCAGGTCTATCACGACAGTTTCGTTCTGTATGTTCTTGCCGAGTGCAATAGGCAGTTCAGCCTTGCATTCCTGGAACTTCACGGACTTGATTGCCGAATACATGGACACGATTTCGCGGTTTATGTTCGGCACCTCGATTCCTACGGTTCCTTTGCCTGGCATCGGTGCGATGATTCTTATGCCGAGTGCTTTAAGACTCAGTGCAATATCCTGTTCAAGGCCCTTGATGCGCGATATTTTGATTCCTTTGGCCGGGACAATCTCGTAAAGTGTGACAGTGGGGCCTATTGTCGCCTTGATGCTTTCGATTTTGATTCCGAAATTCTGCAAGGTCTCTACTATGCGGTTTTTGTTTGCTGTAATCTCTTCTCGCGTGACCTCCACATTGACACTGTGATTTTTAAGTATGCCCTCTATTTCGGGCCGGCGGTACGAGGACAGCTCTTTCAAAGGGTCGTACAGAGTGTCTAACCCTTCGTGCTCTATCTCATCGTCTTTTTGTGCGGCAACAAGAACCTGCATGTCATGCTCTTCACCGTCTGCCGCAACGATGCCTCCCGCTCCCAGAACAGTGCTTTCGCTATTGTCTGTGCTTGTGCTGTTTGTTGAATCTATCTCGATTGTGGTGAATGTATTGTCATCGCTTACTTCAACTTCCTGATTACTTACAGATACTGGCGTCGTATCTATGTACTCCTCTTTTGTGCGGGTGTCGGTAATCTCGAAATCGTCAGTATAGTATTCATCCGGCTCTTTTTCTGCCGGTAATGTATCTGCCGGTTGTTCGGGCCTGGGGGCTTCTTCGATATTGTTTTCGGTATCCTCCAAAATTTCGTCATCGGGTGTCTCTGTCATGAATTTTCTGGCTGCTTCGCCGACTTTGATTCCGTTGTCTACAATGGTTTCGCCCACGTGGTTTACTACGGAGATAGTGCTGCGGTTGATGTATACGGCAAGCAGAATCCATCCGCATATCACGAAAATGGATAAACCGACAGGACCGACGGCCTCTCTGAGAAGCAGGGCTGTAAATATGCCTTTGGCGCCTCCGAGTCCCGAGCCGAATGCACCCCAGAGCGTGGAGAATACGAATCCGAGAGTTATCGAACCGAGGATGAGTCCGGTCATGGCTATCAGTAGTGTGCGAACCTTACGCAAAGGTTTGCCTTGCAGTGTTCTTATGCCTAATAATAAAAGTGTTATAGGAATGATGATTCCTGCGAGACCGAATCCGCGGCCGATAAGATATTCGCCTATCAGTGCGCCGCTGTTGCCTGTGCCGTTGGCGATATTTCCGTTAAGAATATTTCCGTAAGTTATGGCGCTCTGGTCCGCCCGCCAGGTGAAGACATATGTGATGCATGCGGCCGTAAGATACAATGCGGTGCTGATGATAATCAGACCGACAATCCAGCGTTGATTCTCCGTCAATGCGCGTCTCTTTTTTTTGCCTGCTTTTTCGGACATGTTCCGTAAAAAAAATAAATTTAAGCCTACGAAGATAGGAATTTTAACGTTCTATTTCAAATTGCGGGCGACGATGCTCTTCTTTATTATCCGTTGCAAGTATGCCTCGTCGCCGGCCGTGTAAAAATCATATGACGGGCTGTGCCGCATGTCGGCTTCCATTCCGTTTTCGGAAAGAAGGTATGCAACGCGCCTTGCTATTGCCGCTCCCGAATCTATGACGGATATTGCAGGGTTGTCAATCACCTCCTGTATCGTCTTTTTCAGAAACGGATAGTGTGTGCAGCCGAGTACGATTCGGTCCGCTCCGCTGTCTATAATCGGTTTAACGACACGACTTACCGTGTCGCGCGCCTGCGGAGTGTCTTCCAGGTCGTTTTCGACGATTTCCACGAATCCCTCCCCTACCGCGCTGATGATTCGGACGTTGTGCGCATATCGGGCCGATGTGTCGTGGAACAGTTTTCCCCTAAAAGATGCGGCCGTGGCCAGAATGCCGATTACTCCGCTGCGGGTTGAGAGCGCGGCCGGTTTGACGGCCGGCTCCATACCCACTATCGGAATATCTCCATGATGCCTGCGAAGCGAGTCCACGGCGGCTGCCGTTGCCGTATTGCATGCTATGACGATGAGTTTTGCCCCTTTGTCAAGCAGAAAGTCTACGGCTTGTGTGGCATATTGTCTTATGACTTCTTCGCTTTTGTCTCCGTACGGGCAGTTTTTGCCGTCTCCGTAATATATGACGTCTTCGTGCGGCAGGAGTCGCAAGACTTCCCGCCACACGCTGAGTCCGCCGAGTCCGGAGTCGAATATGCCTATCGGAGCGTTGTTCATCACTTCTTGTTTCCTGCAATCCAGTTCTTAGCGTTTACGAAAGCCTCTATCCACGGAGTCAGACTGTCGTCCCGGTCTTCGGGATAATACGGCCAGTTCCATGGTTTTATCGCTCTTTCGATATGCGGCATTATGGCCAGATGTCTGCCGTCGGCGCTTGCGATTCCCGCCACTGCGTAGTCGCTACCGTTAGGATTGGCCGGATACTGCTCGTAATTGAATCTGAGGGCGATGTTGTAATGTTCCGGCTCGTAAGGCAGAGAGAACTTGCCCTCGCCGTGAGCAATCCATACGCCAAGGCTCGAACCGTCCAGGGACTCGAACATGACGGAATTTTTGCCGTTCACCGTTACGCCGACGAATGCCGATTCGAATTTATGCGAGTCGTTGTGCAGCATTCGTGGTTTCTTGTCGTCCTTCGGTGTAATCAGACCGAGCTCTATCATGAGCTGACATCCGTTGCATACGCCCAGCGAAAGAGTGTCAGGACGTGCGTAGAAGTCGTCCAGTGCTTTCTTGGCCTTTTCGTTGTAGAGGAATGAACCGGCCCAGCCTTTGGCGGAACCGAGTACGTCCGAATTCGAAAAACCTCCCACGAAGACTATCATGTTTACGTCTTGCAGAGTCTCGCGGCCCGAGATAAGGTCGGTCATCTGCACGTCCTTGACATCCATTCCTGCAAGGTGCATGCACCAGGCCATTTCCCTGTCGCCGTTCACGCCCTTCTCACGGATTATGGCGGCCTTAATGCCTGATTTCTCTTTTCTTGCGGGATTTATATCATACTGTGCGTAAGTTCCGGTGAACGCCTTAGGGAAAGAGTAGTTCAGCGGCTGAGACTTGTAATTGGCGAATCTTTCGGCTGCCTTGGCAGTGCCGCTCTGCTTGCGGTCGAGCAGGTACGAAGTCTTGAACCACAAATCGCGCAGTTCGTTTTGCAGCAGTTCGAATTCTGCACCGCATCCGCTGACTGTAAATCTGCGATTGAGATTGACTTGTCCTATGATGTAGGAATCAACGCCTTGCGCCGACAGGATTTCTTTTATTTCCGAAGCGTTCTCGACTTGCAGCAGCAATGCCGGTTTCTCGCTGAACAGTATCTTGACTATATCCTTTTGTCCGAGGACATCGAGGTCGACGTCTATTCCTGTTGTATTGTCGGCGAATGTCATTTCCAGCAGAGCGGTGATAAGTCCTCCGGCAGAGATGTCATGTCCGGCCAGTATTTTGCCGGCCTTGATTAACTGTTGTACGGCTTCGAAGGCACGGGCGAAATATGCAGGCTCCGCTACCGTTGGAATATGCTCGCCCACCTGTCCGAGACTCTGTGCGAAACTGCTTCCGCCCAATGCGAAGTCGCTGCGGCTCATATCTACGTAAAGTATTGAGCTTGATTTGTGTTTAAGGCTTGCCTTAACGCTCTGCTTTATGTCGGATACTTCGGCTGCCGAACTTATTATGACGGTTCCGGGGGCATATACTTTCTCGCCGTTTTTGTATTTCTGGGTCATCGACAGGGAGTCTTTTCCTGTCGGTATGTTTATGCCGAGTGCGATTGCGAAATCACTGGCTCCCTGTACTGCTTTGTACAGACGCGCGTCTTCACCCTCGTTTTTGCAAGACCACATCCAGTTGGCGCTGAGCGATACACCTTTCAGGGAGTAAGTCAGCGGTGCGAATACGATGTTTGTAAGCGATTCTGTTATGGCCAGAACGGAGCCGGCGGCAGGGTCTATCATGGCTGCAACCGGAGCGTGACCGATGGCGGTCGCTATACCGGCCTCGCCCTGATAGTCGAGAGCCACCACGGCGCAGTCGTTGAGTGGCAGCTGTATCTCGCCGGCCGTCTGCTGCATTGCTATGCGTCCGGTAACGGAGCGGTCGACCTTGTTGGTCAGCCAGTCCTTGCAGGCCACGGCTTCGAGTTGCAGGGTGTTTTCTATGTATTCGATTATCCTGCCGCTGTCGTATGTGACATCTGTGTACCTGTCTTCGACGGTATTGTCGCGCATGACCGTTTTCGGAGCTTTGCCGAACATGTATTCGAGCTGCCAGTCGATTGGCTTCTCGGAGGTTTTGTTGTTCACGAACGTGAACTGCATGTCTCCGGTCGCTTCTCCGACTACATACATAGGAGCGCGCTCTCGGTCGGCGATGCGTTTAAGATAGTCGATATGCTTTCCGTCTATAACCAGTCCCATGCGTTCCTGAGATTCGTTGCCTACAATCTCGCGGGCGGAAAGCGTGGGGTCGCCTACGGGCAGATTCTCCATGTCGATGCGTCCTCCGGTGCTTTCCACAAGTTCGCTCAGACAGTTCAGATGACCTCCGGCGCCGTGGTCGTGAATCGATATTATAGGATTGGAATCCGATTCGCTCACCGCACGTATCGCATTGTAGACGCGTTTCTGCATCTCAGGATTGGAACGCTGCACGGCGTTGAGTTCTATGTCGTTGGCGTATTCACCCGTAGCGACGCTCGAAACGGCTCCTCCGCCCATGCCGATGCGGTAGTTGTCGCCGCCGAGAAGCACGATTTTGTCTCCCTTCTCTGGCTCGTCCTTCATGCTGTCGGATTTCTTGCCGTATCCGACACCTCCGGCCATCATTATCACCTTGTCGTATCCGTATGTCTTGTCGTTCTCCTTGTGTTCGAACGTGAACAGCGAACCGCAGATAAGAGGCTGACCGAACTTGTTGCCGAAGTCGCTGGCTCCGTTCGAGGCCTTGATAAGAATGTCCTCAGGTGTCTGATAGAGCCATGGCCTGGGTGCTACACCGTTTTCCCATTTGCGCTGGTCGTCCAGACGGGGGTATGATGTCATGTAGACGGCTGTTCCGGCTATCGGGAAAGCTCCCTTGCCGCCTGCGATTCTGTCGCGTATCTCGCCGCCGGTTCCGGTGGCCGCGCCGTTGAACGGTTCGACGGTTGTCGGGAAGTTGTGTGTCTCGGCTTTGAGCGATATTACGCTTTCGAACGGTTTTGTTTCGAATTCGTCCGGTTTGTCCTGTGTGGCCGGTGCGAACTGCTCTACCACGGGACCTTGCAGGAACGCACAGTTGTCCTTGTAGGCGGATGTCACGCGGTTGGGATTGGCCGTAGTGGTTTTCTTTATGAGCTGGAAGAGCGACTGCTCTTTCACTTCCGAGTCGATGACGAACTCGCCGTTGAATATCTTGTGGCGGCAATGCTCCGAGTTGACCTGCGAGAAACCGAACACCTCGCTGTCCGTGAGCGGACGGCCGAGTGTTGCTGCAACGCCTTTGAGATACTCCATCTCGCTATCGCTGAGAGCCAGACCTTCCTGCCGGTTGTACTCCTCGATATCCTCGATGTAGACAATCGCATCCGGTTTCTTGTCGATGGTGAAGATGTCCTGCCCTATCGCGGTGTATTTTCTGTTGAGCATCGGGTCGAACGGTGTCTGCGGCGTGTCGGGCGCAAACTCCTCGATTCGGTCGATGCCGCCGATACCCATGTTCTGGGTGATTTCCACCGCATTCGTGCTCCACGGAGTAATCATCTCCTTGCGCGGGCCGATGTATTTCCCCTCTATCTGCGGTTCGTCCAGAAAGGTGGCCCCTGAAAAAAGCCATTCGAGTTTCGATAGATCCTCGGCACTGAGTTTTGCAGCAGCCGATACAGCAAAAATTTTCTTCTCTTTATCAAATAGTAAAATCATGTGGGAGAGTGTATTTAATTATCTTTTTATTTCCTGAACTATGTAATCTATTACCGAATTGTCGCCGAGCGCGTCGCAGTCTATGATGACCGAACTGTCGTTGTAGTATTGTTCTCTCTGAGGCAGATTCTCCTTTATGAAACATAGCAGCTGCTCGTCGTTCATGCCGCGGATTATGGGGCGTTTTTCCCGGCCTCTTGGCGAGAGGCGGCTGACAATCTTCTCGGGCGACATCTTCAAATATACGGTTTTGCCTATCCGTTTCATCGTCTGCATGTTGTCGCCGAAACACGGGGCGCCTCCGCCTGTGGCGACAATCGTGTCGGCGGACAGGTCTGCGAATTCGAGAAGCGTCTGCCGCTCCTCGGCCCTGAACCAGTCCTGCCCTTTGGCTGCGAAAATCTCCGATACGGACGTACCGTACCGCTGTTCGATTTGCCGGTCCATGTCTATGAAGTCGAAGCCGGTCCGGGCGGCTATTTTTCGGCCCAGACTGCTTTTCCCGCAACCCATATATCCGATAAGAAAGACAATCATACGCGTGTTAAAAAAGGTTGAGTTGTCCGGTTTCGTTATCCTGCCCGTCGCCGGTGTATTCCGCCGTTTCGAAATCCTGCGTCTCGTCATCCGTGTCCGGTATTGGGTCGGGCTCCTGAGGCATCTCCTCTTCGGGTATTTCCGGTTCGAGGAATTGCAGAGAGCCTATGTCGTATGTCGTTATGCGCTTGCCTTTCGCACGGTGGCTTTTCACGCCGATGAATTCCTCCACGCTGACGGTGTCGTCCGGCCTGTTCTGCTGTGCGCCCTGATACGTCACCTGCAAAAGCGGGTGTGCGTATGTGCACATGCAGACGAAGCGGCAGTCTTCGTCCAGGAACGGCTGCATCTTCTCGGCAACCTCCGCCTGGAACCGTTTCACATAGTAGTATTTCTGCTCTCCGTCGTAGTATGCGACGCTGAATACGGCGTCGGGATTGTATTTTTCCACATATATCGAATCCTCGGGGAAGTGGTGCAGCAGGTCGAACGGTGTGACGTAGTATTGGCTCCGGGTCATCACCACGATTTTATCGTCGCCGGCGAATTCTCCCAGCAGACGTCCGCGTCCTTCGTTGTTGAGCCGGCGTATCTCCTCGTCGTACCAGATGTTCTGGCCGCCGAGCGTGGATGTGCCGCGTTCTTTGAGAACAATCTTGTGGATGCCGTAGCGGGAGAACAGATTGCCCTGACCCTGACGGCCCTTGATTGCCAGAGTCGAGAAGTCGAAGTCGGCAATAACTTTTTTCAGACGCGGCCGTGGCTTGAAGTATACTTTCAGCACCTCGGCCTCGCCATTGGGGTTCACGCTCAGGTAGAGTATCGAGCTTCCGGGGGTCCCCTTCGTCAAATCGTACACCTTGTCGCGGGTGATGCTCTTTATCGCGCAGCGCTTCATCATCACCGGACCGTTCTTTCCGTCGCGGTAGAGCAGGTTGTATATTGTTCGCTCGTCTGAACGCTTGAATATACCTATATAATATATATTCTTGGCGAAAAATGCTTTGTCGCTGACCTTGGTTATGGTGTAGGTGCCGTCCTCGCAGATTATTATCACGTCGTCCATATCCGAACAGTCGCAGACGAACTCCTCTTTCTTCATTCCGGCGCCTATGCCGAAGAAACCTTCCGCGCGGTTGACATACAGCTTGGCATTTGCGACGACCACCTTCGCGGCCTCGATGGAATCGAACTCGCGTATCTCGGTGCGGCGCTGTTTGTCCTGCCCGTATTTCTGTTTGATTTTCTCGTAGTAGGCGATTGCATACTCCGTTATGTGCTCTATGTCGTAGTTCACCTGTTTCATCTCCGCCTCTATTTCCTCTATGTGCTGGTCGGCCTTGGCGGAGTCGTAACGCGATATTCGTATGAACCGCAGTTCGGTGAGCTTCACGATGTCGTCCCTTGTCACCTCGTCGCGCAGTCTGTTTTTGAATGGCTCCAATCTCGCATCCACCGCAGAGTATGCCTCGTCGCGAGTCTTGCAGCCTTCGATGGCCTCGTACATCTTTTTCTCGATGAACAGCTTTTCCAGAGTCGTCGAATGCCAGTCGGCGCGGAGTTCCGAAAGACGTATGTGCAGCTCCTTGTCCAGCAGTTCCCGCGTATGTTCCGCACTGCGCCGCAGTATCTCGCTCACGCCGATGAAGTGCGGTTTGTTGTCGCATATTACGCAGGCGTTTGGCGAAATCGATACCTCGCAGTCGGTGAAGGCGTACAGGGCGTCGATAGTCTTGTCGGTGGATTCGTCGTTGCTTACGTGTATTATTATTTCAGCCTTGTCGGTGGTGATGTCGTCGACGCGTCTGATTTTGATTTTCCCCTTTTCGTTGGCCTTCACGATAGACTCCTTTATCGAATCCGTCGTGGTGCCGAACGGTATTTCGGTTATGGCGAGGGTCTTCGTGTCGACCTTCGAAATCTTCGCGCGGACCTTGACGGCGCCTCCGCGCAATCCGTCGTTGTAACGGCTGCAATCGGCGGTTCCTCCCGTCGGGAAGTCGGGCAGAAGCGTGAACTGCTCGCCGCGCAGATGGGCTATCGCGGCGTCGAGGAGTTCGTTGAAGTTGTGCGGCAGAATCTTGGATGCGAGGCCTACCGCGATACCTTCCACGCCCTGTGCGAGGAGCAGCGGGAACTTTACGGGCAGTGTGACCGGCTCCTGGTTGCGGCCGTCGTATG
>CAYXGF010000013.1:0-35169 GCA_964464465.1 uncultured Alistipes sp.
TGCATCATTTAACTTTGTGAAAGTAAACAACTGGAGACACAACAGAAACTCCCGGCAGCGCGGTGCGTTCGAAATCTACGACGCGAGTCTGGAAGCGGCCAATCCTATGATTAACCGTATCAGGGAGGCCGACCCGGAACTCTACGAGCAGATGGTCAAATACGGCCGGCGCAACATCGCAATGCTGACGATAGCTCCGACGGGCACCACATCCATTATGTCGCAGACCACCTCCGGCATCGAACCGGTGTTCAGACCCGTATACAAACGCCGCCGCAAGGTAAACCCGAGCGACAAGGACGTGAAGGTCACCTACGTGGACGACATGGGTGAAAGCTGGGAGGAGTTCAATGTATATCACCACAAATTCGTCAAATGGCTCGAAGTGTCAGGATTCGACACCTCGCGCCTCAATTCGATATCCGACGAGGAGCTGGACAGCCTGGTCGCCGCATCGCCATACCACAAGGCCACGGCAAACGACATAGACTGGGTGGCCAAAGTCGAGATGCAGGGGCAGATTCAGAAGTGGGTGGACCACTCGATATCCGTGACCGTCAATCTGCCGGCCGACGTCTCGGAAGAGTTGGTTGCCGATGCGTATATGACCGCATGGAAGTGCGGATGCAAAGGACTGACCGTCTATCGCGACGGCAGCCGCAACGGAGTACTGATAGACAAGAACAAAAAGAAAAAAGAGGAGAAACAGAGCGACGAATCCGAATACAAGGCCCCACCGAAACGCCCGACGGAACTTACGGCCGATATAGTCCGGTTCAAGAACGGCAACGACGACTGGATTGCGTTCGTAGGAACATACAACGAACATCCGTACGAGATTTTCACGGGCCGCATCGAGGAGGATGCCATGTTCATTCCGCGCAAAATCAAAAAAGGCGTAATCATAAAGGTAAAGGAGAATTCGGGAACGAGCCGCTACGATTTCCAGTGGACCGACAAATACGGATACACCAATACGATAGGCGGTATATCGAGACTCTTCGACGAGGAGTTCTGGAATTACGCCAAACTCATCTCGGGAGTGCTCCGCAACGGAATGCCGATTGTAGATGTGGTGAATCTGATAGACTCGCTGCATCTCGACAGCGAGACTATCAACACATGGAAGGCAGGTGTGGCACGCGCATTGAAACAGTACATCACCGACGGCACCAAAGACAAGCGCAAATGCCCGAACTGCGGGCAGGACACGCTGGTCTACCAGAACGGCTGTCCGACGTGCATGTCCTGCGGATATTCCAAATGCGGATAATGCAACCGGGGTGATACATATAACGTTATACCGCAGATTTTAAGAATAATTTGGGCACTTTTGCATGCAATTTGAATAAATATGCTTACATTTGCATTGTGTATCATAATGTCAAAAGCAATTGCATGCACAGCCAAACGTTGATTAACTTATTAACAATAGATTGATTATGAAAAAAACTTTCCTTTCGCTCTTGGCAGTCTGCATGGTAGGAAGCATGGCTTTCGCGCAGACTTACAAAGGGGAGCAGTATCTGGTGAACAAATTCAAGGATAATTGGTTCATCTCTGTCGGCGCCGGCGTTCAAACATGGAACCGCATCGACAAAGGCAATGCGAAGTACAATTTCAAAAACAAAGTGAACGGCGAAGTCGAAATCGGTTTCGGTAAATATTTCACTCCCGTATTCGGAGTTCGGGCGCAGTTCCAGGGCGGATACTATGTAAAGGGATACAACACGCTCATCGGTCCCAACACGACCGGAGAAACCGTTTACGCAGACAAAGGTTCTGAATTCGCATTCAAATACGGTTTCGTTCACGTGGACGGACTCGCAAACCTGAGCAACTGGATTGGCGGATACAAAGACCGCGTCTACAATGCTACCGCAGCGGTAGGTTTCGGTTACGCTCGTTCGCAGAGCCGCGGCAACGACAACAAAAACAATGAGTTCGCAGCATCTCTCGGACTTATCAACTCGTTCCGTCTGTGCAAGGGTCTGGACTTCAACATCGAACTCAAATCCATGATTGTCAACCAGAGATTCGCCGGTGACGGCAACAATGGCGGCATAGGTGCAATTCCTTCGGTTACGGGAGGATTTACCTACAAATTCAAAGAGCGCGGATGGGAAACCAGCGCAGCAGCTATCGCAGCGGCTCTGGCAGCAGTGGATTACACTCCCTACACCGACCGCATCGCCGACTTGGAGGATGAACTCGCTGCTTCGCAGGCCCGCGCCGACAAACTCGCAAAAGAACTTGCCAACGCTCCTAAAAACACGAAAGTGGTTACTAACAACGTAGCAGGTCCCGTGGCAGTATTCTTCACTATCGGCAAGGCCAACATCTCGAAGAAAGACAAAATCAACCTCGAATACGTGGCTAAGGCTATCAGCCAGAACCCCGACAAGAAATACACCGTATACGGTTATGCCGACAAGGAAACCGGTACCGAGGCTTTCAACCAGAAACTCAGCCAGAAACGTGCTGACAACGTTGTTAAGGAACTCGTTAAACTCGGTGTCAAAGAGAGCCAGCTCACTGCAAAGGGAATGGGTTGCACCCAGAATCCGTTCGAAGGCTCGCTCAACCGCGTGGTTATCGTAGAATAATCATCCACACATAGGATAGAAAAACCTCGGCAGGAAGCTGCCGAGGTTTTTTATTTGGCATCTTACGTACTTTACAGCACGGCAGATTTAACTGGTTCATGATTAAGGCCGGAGCATGCGAAGGTTCAGAGCGAATGAAACTCGCGGACCTTCGCAGGGTAAGGCTCCGGTCCGTGCGCTCCTACGTAGCACACAACCGTTAAATCGAAGATGGTATTTATATACAACTTTATAGTACGGTATATTTAACAACGGGGTCATAATAAGTACAGGAGGCTGTTTGGCAATTTTTTAATTCGGAGATAGTGCGTATAATGCGGAAAAGGAGCCTGCAAAGGTACAGCGCGAATGAAACGCGCAGGCCTTCGCGGGGCCAGGCTCCGGCCTGCGCACTTTGTGAAAGCGCATAACTGTAAAGTTGTATATAGATACCTCGCAGATAATTCCCTTTGGTAACTATATACGACTTTTACAGTATGACACATTTTCCAGGTTCAAAATGTGGGCCGCGGCCAGCAGAAGCCCGTGCGAATGGAATGACTGTAAAATTATATATAATTTCCTTCCATTTTCATATCCGATTGTGCTCTGACTAATATCCCGCATCACCGCAGCGACACACAGTAGACTGACGCCAATGTCCGCAGCGCGCGTGCAGCTCAGACGCATGAATTCTCATTTGTCGGCAGACAAAGCCTCGGACAAATCTATGCCCAGAGCATCGGCGACACCTTTGCCGTAAGCCGGGTCGGCCTTATAACAGTTGCGCACATGCCGCTGTTTGATAAACAACTGGCAATCTCCCATATTACGGGCCGTATTTCCGAACAGTTCCTGCTGCTGGCGCTCACTCATAAGACGGAACAATTTTCCCGGCTGCGTATAATAATCCTCGTCGAAATCCCGCTCGTCGTAGGCGAATGCATCGCCTTCAAGGCCCAGAGGCGGCTCCTTCAACTCCGGAGAGTCCTCCCACTCTCCGAAACTGTTGGGTGCATAACTTTTGGCAGCGCCGAAATTTCCGTCCACACGCATAGCTCCGTCACGATGAAAGGCATGAAACGGACACCGCGGCCGGTTAACAGGTATCTGCATATAATTAACGCCCAGACGATAACGCTGGGCATCGCCATACGAAAACAGCCGGCCCTGCAACATCTTGTCCGGAGAAAAACCTATTCCATCCACTATATTCATCGGGTTGAATGCCGCCTGTTCCACCTCGGCGAAAAAATTCTCCGGATTGCGGTTAAGTTCCAGCACCCCGACATCGTGAAGCGGAAAATCGGCATGATACCACACCTTTGTCAAATCAAACGGATTGATATGATATTCCCTGGCCTGCTGCTCGGTCATCAGCTGCACCTGCATCTTCCAGCGCGGAAAATCCCCACGCTCGATGGCCTCGAACAAATCACGCTGGTTAGACTCCCTGTCCCGCGCAATGACTGCCTCGGCCTCGGCATCCGTCAGGTTTTCAATACCCTGCATGGTACGCATATGGAATTTCACCCATGTGCGGACCCCTTCGGCATTGATGAAGCTGTACGTATGACTTCCGAATCCGTGCATGTGACGGAACGAACGCGGAATGCCCCTGTCGGACATGATGATTGTAACCTGATGCAAAGCCTCCGGCAGCAATGTCCAGAAGTCCCAGTTGTTGTCCGCACTGCGCATTCCGGTTCTCGGGTCGCGCTTTATGGCATGGTTCAGGTCCGGGAATTTGAGAGGGTCGCGCATGAAAAACACAGGCGTATTGTTGCCTACCAGGTCCCAGTTGCCGGCATCGGTGTAGAACTTAATCGCAAAACCGCGAATATCGCGCTCGGCATCGGCCGCGCCACGCTCTCCCGCCACAGTGGAAAACCTCACGAAACACTCCGTCTGTTTCCCCACATGGCTGAAAACGGAGGCCCGGGTATAACGCGTAATGTCGTGCGTCACCGTAAATACTCCGAATGCTCCCGCACCTTTGGCGTGCATCCTACGCTCCGGAATGACCTCACGGTCGAAATGAGCGATTTTTTCCATATACCACGGGTCCTGCATCAGAACAGGGCCGCGCGGTCCGGCAGTCTGAACGTTCCGGTTGTCGGCAACCGGTCTTCCGTTTTCCGCCGTAAGTTTTTTATTACTCATAGATTTTCGTTTAGTTAATCAAAACTGATTATACCGGAACGAATGCAAACCTCCGGCCACAAGCCGCATGCAGGGATACGAACAAAGCCGCCCGTAGTAATACGAACGGCTTTGCGAAAAAAGAGAGAGCCGCAACCGAGACTTGAACTCGGGACCTCTTCATTACGAGTGAAACGCTCTACCAACTGAGCTATTGCGGCCTGCTTGAATGCGGTGCAAATATAAGCATTTTTTTCATTTCCACCACATTTTTTTCATCCCGCATACGAATTTTATATATTCCGACGCTCTATTTTGGTCGTAACCGGCTTTTTTTACTACTTTTGTCAGAATTTATCGCTCATAAAAATGATAACTTTTTTCATCTGTCTGTCTCTTCTGGTCGCCGCATACTTCACATACGGCACATATCTGGAAAAAGCATGCGGTATAGACAGTTCCAATACCGTGCCGTCGGCCGCGTGTTTCGACGGCGTGGACTACGTGCCGATGCCGCGGTGGAGAACATTTCTAATACAGTTGCTCAACATCGCAGGGCTCGGACCTATATTCGGCGCGGTAATGGGGGCGGCATACGGACCGGTCGCATTTCTGTGGATTACGCTCGGAGGCATTTTCTTCGGAGCGATGCACGACTTCGTGGCAGGTGTCATCTCGGTGAAAAACAACGGTGTGTCTCTGCCCGAAATCATAGGCAAATACCTGGGCGGAGGCGTAAAGCTGTTCATGAGAATATTCTCCGTCGCGCTAATGGTGCTGGTCGGCGCAGTATTCATGTCGCAGCCGGCCGAAATCATAGCCTCGCGCATAGACTGCCCCACACTCGACCAGAATACGGTGATAAACGGATTCAGCGCAATGCTGCTCATCGTAATGGGCGTAATACTGGTCTACTATGTCATCGCAACGCTGCTCCCGGTCGACAAACTGATAGGCAAGATTTACCCTGTGTTCGGATTCGCACTCTTCTTCATGGCCATAGGCATATTCTGCGTGCTCGTATTCAGCGGCGACTACTCGATTCCCGAACTGACATCGCTAAGCAACCAGATAGCCGATGCCGACAAATTTCCGATAATACCGACTCTTTTCACCACCATCGCATGCGGCGCAATCTCCGGATTCCACGCCACGCAGTCTCCGCTCATGGCCCGCTGCCTGAACAACGAGAAAGAGTGCAAGAGCGTATTCTTCGGCGCGATGATTTCCGAAAGCATCATAGCCCTGATATGGGCGGCGATAGCGATGGCATTCTGGGGAGGTGTCGAAGGTCTGAACCAGGCTCTGGCCGAAAACTCCGCAAAGGCCGGCGTTCTGGTGGACATAATAGCACAGGCTACACTGGGCAAATGGATTGCTGCGCTGGTCATATTCGGAGTCATAGCCGCAGCGATAACATCGGGCGACACCGCTTTCCGCTCCGCCAGACTGATTGTAGCCGACTTCCTGGGAATCGGACAGAAAACCCTGCGCAACAGAATATACGTGTCACTGCCGCTTTTCGCCGCGGGACTCGCGATTATACTTCTCATGCCTTTCCGCACGATGTGGAGCTACTTCGCCTGGATGAACCAGACGCTTGCCGTAATGACGCTGTGGGCGATAACGGCATATTTCTACCGCAAAGGAGGCATGCGTTACCTGCTGTCGCTCGTTCCGGCCCTGGTTATGACATACGTATGCAGCTCGTACGTATTCGTCTCGCCGCTGATGTGCGGAATGGAAAACCGGACGCTCGCATACACGCTCGGCGGTGTCGCTACAATAGTATTATCCATATATTTTTTCAGTCAATTCAGAAATCAGCGTAATTCATAATGGCCGCAATCCATCTTAAACCAACCGTCGACCAGACATACGAAATTCCATGTCCCGCACACGAAAAAGGAGGAAACTATGATTTCCAGTCAGTGATGGCCGCATCGATGGCTCTGGAAAAACAGGGCGATATCCGCAGCGCCTGCGAAATGAGATACCAGGCTTTTCAGAGAATATTCGACCTGATTCCCGAAAAAGAGGAAATCGAACTCGAATGGGAAGAAGCAAACACGCAGGCCGCAATGATGATTATCAACTCCTCGGCGATAGACCATTTCCTTATCGGCGACTGGGAGATGTGTGCCGGAATGCTTGAATTTCTGCTGGACCTCGACCCCGAGGACCACATGGAGGCCACTATACGTCTGGCATACTCATACATTGCACTGGAAGAATTCGACCTGTTCGACGAAATTATAAACGACGTCAGCGAGAAACATCCCGACAAACTGATACTCTCGCTGTGGAGCGAGTTCCGCAGGGCCGGACGGTTCATAGACGGCGACCTGATTCGATTCAAACGGCGCTTTACTCCATATTACACCGAATTCACGGCAGCCTCACACCCGGTGGACCAGGCCTATCTCTCCGAGATAGAGAAAGAAAAACCCGCACGCGAGGCGCTTGCGCGCGAGACATGGCTGCAAACCGAGCACTTGTGGCAATTGTTTCCCGGATTCATCGAAGCGCTTAAAACAGCCTGAGCATTGTCATGTACGCATGGGGTGACGACAGACGGTTCAACAGCTATTCGGGCTACTTCCGCAGGCTGCTCGGAGCAAGGGTGCAGAAGGTCGCAATCAACGCCGGATTCGGATGTCCCAACCGCGACGGAACGCTCGGATACGGAGGCTGCACGTTCTGCAACAACGAGGCCTTCACTCCGTCCTATTGCACTCCCGAAAAGAGCATCCTGCGCCAGATAGACGAAGGCATAGAATTCCACCGCAACCGTTACCGTGAGGCGGCGAGCTTTTTGGCATACTTCCAGTCATACTCCAACACCTACGCCCCGCTGCGGACACTGAGCCGGGTCTACGACACGGCACTCTCCCACCCAATGATTGCAGGCATCGTCGTCGGCACGCGGCCCGACTGCGTGGACGAAGCCAAACTCGACTACTTCGCCTCGCTCTCCCGCACCAAATACGTAGCCATAGAATACGGCGTGGAATCTACATTCGACGCGACACTTTCCGCCATCAACCGCGGACATGACTTCGCATGCGCACGCAGAGCCATCGAGATGACCGCCGAAAGAGGGATACACTGCGGAGCGCATTTCATTCTGGGGCTGCCGGGCGAAAGCGAGCAGATGATGATAAGTCAGACGGAGACGATAAACCGCCTGCCCATAGACACGGTAAAGTTCCACCAGCTGCAAATATTCAAAGGCACGACCATGGCCGACCTCTACGCCGCACACCCAGAGGATTACAGATTCTGGGAGGTAGAACAGTATCTGGACTTTTTCATCGAGATATTGCGAAGACTCAGACCCGACATCGTAATCGAGCGTTTCGCAGGCGAGGCACCGCCGCGTTATCATGCAGGGCCGTGCTGGGGATTGTTGCGCAACGAGAAACTGTGGAGCATGCTCGACAAAAGGCTCGCCCAGCTCAACGTCGCACAGGGCGACCTGTTCTCCGGAAGGTAACCGGCAGAGGCCCAAACGTCGCAGACAGCGCCGACTGCGAACGTGAACGCAGGCACCGGACTGCCAAGTACAAAAAACAGCATGCGGACATCAAAATCGGACCCGGAATTTTCGTTCTGTTAATCGTTTGCATTATCTTTGTGGAAATTTAACCGAAAAAAATATTCAGACATGGAACTGGCAGATATTCTTGCGATATCCGGACAACCGGGCCTTTACAAATACGTAGCACGCAGCAACAACGGCGTGATAGTGGAATCGCTTCTCGACGGCCGCCGCATCAATGCGTCCGGCACCTCGCGCGTGAGTGCAATGACCGACATCGCCATCTTTACCGAGAACGAGGACCTTCCTCTGGCCGACGTATTCACATCGCTTTACAAAATCTCGGACGGCAAAAAAACTATCTCGCACAAAGACCCGGCCGACAAAATCGTGGCTGTATTCTCAGAAGCTGTACCGACATACGACCGCAGCAGAGTACACATGTCCGACATGAAGAAAATCATCTCCTGGTACAACATCCTCATCGACTGCGGAATGACCGAGTTCAAGGTTCCGGAGGACAATGACAGCAGTTCCATCATAAAGACTCCGGAACAGCAGCAGTAGCATATCCTCTCTCTACCGGAGAAGAGTGTTTCAGTATCCGGCATATCGCTGACATTGCGATATGCCGGATATTCGTTTTATCCCCGGCGGGCGAAATCTATCGCCGGCACGGTCGGCCGCAGAAGCATCATTTCATCCGGGTTTTCTCCCATACGTTCAAATCGGTCCAACCGCTTGCAAGCAACTCGCCATGCGGCTGAACACCGACAAATGAGAAGCCCAGCGCCTGAGCCACACGCGCGCTTCGGACATTGGCGACAGCACATCTTATTCTGACACGGTTCAACGCCGGATTCTCAAAAGCGCGCCCTACAAGGGCTGCAACCGAACGCCGCATTATGCCGCGGCCGCGAAAAGGGGGAATAAGCCAGTAACCTATTTCGGTACAGCCTGCCTGCAAATCCGTGTCACGGAACCCGGCAAGGCCGCAAAATTCGCCCTCCGAGAAAATGGCGAACACCTCTTCGCCGGAACGCACGACAAAATCTATATATTTCAGTGAGTCGCTGCTGTCGAAAGTCGTGTCGACAAACGGCAGCCATGTCCGCATATCATCCCGGTAAGTATCCAACGCCGCAAATATACGCTCCGCATCATCTGCCCCAACGGGTTCGAGCCTAAGACTGGCTCCAAGCTCCACACACGGCATCATCGTGCAAGAATCTCCACGACACGCTCTTTCACTCCGGCAATAAGCTCCGACGCATCGCACTCCACAAGACGGCCTCCGCTAACGAGCCTTCGCCCGGCAACAAACACCGTATCGACATCCGAAGCCTTGCAGCAGTACACCAGCGTCGACACCAAATCGTGACACGGCTGCAAGTGCGGACGCTGCAAATCCACAAGTATCACATCCGCCGCCGCACCTTCCGCCACAACACCCAGCTCGCCCCGTTTTCCGAGCGCCTCGGCAGCATTCACAGTCGCGGCTTTGAGCACCTCGAATGCCGGCAACACGCACGGGTCCCCAGCCGAAACCTTCTGCAACAGCGCTGCGGTACGCATCTCGTCCCACATGTCCAAATCGTTGTTGGAGCATACCCCGTCGGTTCCGATGCAGACATTCACGCCGTTTTCAATCATGCTCCACACGGGAGCTATTCCGCTTGAAAGTTTCATATTGCTCTGCGGATTGTGCACCGCCGTAACCCTCTTGCGAGCAAGAATCTCCATATCCTGCCGCGAGACGTGAACCAGATGGGCCGCAACAGTATTACGGTCGAAAATCCCTATCCGGTCCATATACTGAACAGGAGACATGGAGTGAGCCTCGGCAATGGAGAGCACCTCGCTCTGCGTCTCGGCAATATGCGAATGTATTCCCGTACCGTACTTCTCAGCAATGCGGATACCCCGCATCAGATTCTCCTCCGAACACGAATACGGAGCGTGAGGACCGACCATGACAGAAATCCTGTCGCACGTCTCCGCCATGCGGCAGCACTTCTGCATATCCTCCTCGAAGGCATCCATACATGAATCCACGAAACACGGCGAAAGCACGGCCCTGATACCCATCTGCTCGACAGCCCGGCCGACAGCATTCTCATGCCAGTACATATCGGTGAACGCAGTGGTTCCGCCCAGAAGCATCTCTGCGATTCCCAGACGGGCACCTATATAAATATCCTCAGCACCGATTTTCGCCTCCAAGGGCCATATACGTTCATGCAGCCACGGCATCAACGGAATATCGTCGGCATAGCTACGCATAAGCGTCATCGCCACATGCGTGTGCATGTTTATAAGTCCTGGCATCAGCAGCTTGCCGCGGCCGTCGATTTCCGTCAGGCTGCCGGCACACGAGGCGACAAAATCCATCACGCGCTGCTCGTCGTCGCTCACCATCGCTATTCTGCCGTCGCACAACCCTACCGATGCCGTGAAATATTCAGGAACCCCGTCCCGGCTCGTCATCGGAAGAACGGTGCACTTCTTTACAAGATAGTTCATATCAGCAGGCTTTACCTCTCACCACTATCGTCTTGCGTTTCGCATCCGAGGAGTTGGAATAAACCTCCACAGCCTTGTAGAATACTCCGGGCTCCTTCTTGCTGGGCTCGTAAATGACGCGTATGCTGCCTTTCTGCCCCGGCATGACAGGTTTTTTCGGATAATCGGCCTTGGTGCATGTGCACGAAGTCACGACTTTGGTTATCACCAGCGGCGCGGACCCCTCGTTGGTGAATTCGAAGGTGCATTCCACCTGTTTGGACTTATGGGGTATGGAACCGAAATCATGCTCCGTCTTGTCGAAACTCAGAACGGCTCCCTGTTTCTGCCCTGCGGCGAAAAGCACCGCAAGAAGACACACCGATATTAAAACTATTTTTTTCATACAAATCAGATAACTTTTATCAGGTAATTTACTGTGTCGCCACTCCGGACCGGAACGCTGCGCAGACTGACTGCCGATGCAGACACGCCAACCGGCAGGATACCCCGACGGCCGGAAACACAAACACCACAGACTCCCACTGCAACACCAATGCAGCACCTCAAACTGATAACGCGTGCAGTCCGCTATTTGGTACGTCTGAAAACGTATGTTATGATGCCTGTCTGCACATCCGTGTCGGCTGTGGAAAAACGGGCCTTCCGCGCCGCACTGAGAGCCGCCTCTACAAGTTGCGGACTTGCGATACTCGTTCCCTTGCCCTTGACCGCGTCAATTACGTTGCCCTTGGCATCGACCGTTATATTCACGATGACCTTACCCTCCTCGTCGGAGTTGTAGGCAGGCTTCGGCAAGGAGCCTATGATGCTTCTGTTGCCGAGTTCCCAGGAACTTCCGTCGCTGCCCGTGCCGCCTCCCTGCGTCTTCTGTCCGTCTATCGAACCGTGTTCCGCCCCCTGGTTGCCTTCGCCCTCACTGTCTCCCTCGCTTTTGGACTGAGAACCCTGGGTACGGCCCGGGAAAATAGCCTTCCGGTTCACCTCGCGCACCTTTGTCGGCTGCTGTTCCTCAACCTTTTTCTGGGGTTTCGGTTTCTTCTCGCTCTGAACTATCTCCGGAGCATCCTCGTCATTGGATGTCAGAACAGGCTCCTCGGGCTTCACATTCTGAGGTTCGGGTGCAGCCACCCGCTCGGAACGTTCGCTGAGCGCCAAATCGTGCTTGCCGCCGGCATTCTCCACACTGCCGAAATCGACAAGCACGCCCTGCTCCGTATCGGGCATGTCGATACTCATCGACGCAAAAAGCATAAGCACGGTCCACGCCGCGACATACACTGCCGCTGCAACGACACCCGCGCGTCTGCCGCTCCTTTCGTCCGGTTCGTAGTAATACATGCCGTTACGGTCTATTTCGGCCGCGTGGCCAGAATCAGTTTATAATTGTTTTCCTGTGCGATATTCATCACCTTGACAGCCTCTTTCATAGGCACGTTCTCATCGCAGTGCAGAGAAATCATAGGATTCTCCTTGCCGGAGAGCTTGGCCTGCAAAGCCGCCTCCAAATCCTCGAAAGCCACAGGTTCCAGTTCCACGTAGTACCTCAAATCAGCCGATATGCTCACCGTGGTATACGGCTTCTCTTTGAGCTGGTTCGAACTTTTGGGCAGCACCAGACGCAGGGCGTTGGGATTTATGAGGGTGGTTGCCACGAGCATGAATATCAGCAGCAGAAACATGAGATCGGTCATAGATGCGGCGCTGAACGACCTATCGACCTTGGAGCCTCTCTTGATAGCCATAGTCTACTCCTTGACGGGTTGATTCAGAATATCCATGAACGCAATGGAGTTGGCCTCCATCTGAAACACGAGTTTCTCGATGCGTGCAACGAGGAAGTTATATCCGAAATAGGCGGGAATACCTACTATAAGACCGGCCACAGTGGTAAGCATGGCCACATACATACCTCCTGCAAGGATACTCATGTCGACCGTACCGCCGGCACCTTCCATTGCCATGAAAGCCTGCACCATACCGATAACCGTTCCGAGGAATCCTATCATCGGGGCACCGCCGGCAATCATCGCCAGGTAAGGAAGTCCGTTTTCGAGTTTGGCCACTTCGAGATTTGCGGCGTTCTCTATCGAGGTCTGAACGTCGGCCATCGGACGGCCTATACGCTCTATACCCTTTTCGACCATGCGCGCAATCGGGGTGTCGGTTCTGCGGCAGGACTCGACGGCCGACTGTATCTTGCCTTCGGAAATCTTGTCACGGATACGGTTCATGAAGTTCATATCCATTCTCGACGCCTTGTGAATCGCCACGTAACGCTCCACGAAGATGAATATCGTCACTCCGCCCAGCAGAAGCAGCACCCACATAAGCCAGCCTCCCGCAAGAAACAATTCCCAAAGACTGTACGAAGTCGTAGTCTGCTCCATAACCTGGTCTGCGACAAAAGCCGAATCGGCCACCTGTAATAAAATGCTCATAACGTTAAATATTTTTTCGGTTTCTCAATCATCGTTCACTCCGAGCCGGACGTCAGGCGGGCCGAGCGCTTTTCGCGCTGACGCTCCGACCGGTTTCGTATTCTGGCTCTCTTTCGAGCTCCAAAGTTAGCAAAGTTCTGTTTAATTTCACGAAATACGTCGCCCAACGTATTAAAATCTTTCTTATAATATATGCCGATACCGTTCTCCTGCAATCCCTGGTTCTCGTCGAACCGGTCGATTGTCTGCGAGAATCCCTTCAATTTCAGGTTCCCGGCCCGGTCTATGAGCCACGTCAGATAGAAGTCGCCGGCAAGATTGCTCGCATTGTTCGCGGCTCCGACCGAGGCGCGGTCGACCATATAGTTGCCTTCTATTTCGAGAATCAGACGGTTGTCGATAAGCTCTTTCGAGAATCCGAAATCGAACTCGTCGTTCGACGTCTGACTCTGTGGGATATACCGTAATATTATATTGTACTTGCTGTTGGACAGCCAGTTGCTTATCGAGTTGGACAAAAGCTGAAATCCTGTCGCAGTAGAGCCGAACGAGCCGGTCCCGAACGACTGCGCCGTGGTCGAACCTTCCGAGATGAAACTCTTGAACGCCAGCAGCCAGAAAAACTGCGTAGCGACCGCCTCCTGCGAATTGAGGGCATTGGCCAGCACGTTCCTGGTTTCGGTATCGGCCGTGGGAACCTGCACGTCGAAACGCACTGACGGCTGCGAAAGTCTGTCGGAAAGATATATAAGACACTCCACCGGTACCGGTCTGCGCTGATAGTCGTCAGTATAGTTCATCAGCGGGGCGATGGATGTTTTCAGCCTGTACACGGCCGTAATATCCAGAAGCGCGTCTTCCGGCTCGCCGGTCCATGTGATGGAGCTGCCGTCGGCGATTTCGAACTTGTACTTCGCCAAATCCAGAAGCGTCAGCTGATAGCTTCCCTCCGTAATGGAGCAGGTGCCGTACATGGAGAACTCGTCGTTCCTGGGGTTTATGTGCAGGTCGACGGTACCCTGCCCGCGCCCCTTGATGACATCGCCCGTCGAAGGGTCTATCACCAGCTGGAACTCGGCTTCGGGAGTAACGTTAACGGTCATGTTCATGCTGAACGAGGAGGCGCCGCTATTCTTCATGCGCTTCTTGCGTTCGTACATCATCTTCTTGCGCACCAGGTAGTTCGTACTGTCCACAACGGGTCCCACGGCATCCTTGAACACGATGAAATCGGCCTGCGTGAAGTCCCTCTTGCCGCCCAGCGGAAGATAGAACTCCGAGTCGTCCTCGGTCGTAGCCACCACCGTCATTTCAGTTCCAAGACGCGAACCGCGTATGGATGCGTACCCTGAGGCAAAGACCGTTCCATAGAACTGGCTGTTGTCGCTTTCCGAGGTATTGAGAACCATGACGTTCTCCGGCCACAGGCCGACGTCGTAGCGTATGTCCTTCAACGAATTCAAATCGACGGTAAGTTCCACGGCAGAGAGTCCGTCACGCATGTCCCTGGCATAGGTCCTGCGCATAGACAGAACATTGTCGCGGATGTCGATTACGGCATCGCTTATCGAATAGTCGACATTCGTGTAGGGCACGCGTGTCGAAAAATTCGGGATATTCACCACGCCGTTCATCACGGCTTTCTTCGTTGTTCCCGTCACCCGCAGTTCGGCATTGGCCCGGCCGCGGTTATCGGCGATGACGCTCCCCAGAATAGGGTTCAGCAGCGCCAAATCCAGACTGTCGAGTTTCGCATTGGCGAGAAAACGGCCGTCCGACGGACTGAAAAAACCTTTGATTACCTGTTCAGACGAAAGCCTGTTCTGCACATCGAAACGCACTCTCTCGGACTGAAAGTCCCAACCGCTTTCAAGCACGAGCGGAGCGACACGGGTATCGTTCACCTGCATGCTGTCGACCGCAACACGAGCGAAAAGCCGTCCCGCATGCAGTGCTGACGACATGTAGGCATATCCGTTTGTCGTCCCCGAAACGCGATACCCCATTCTGGACGTGACACTGAGCAAAGGTCCTATATCGAAATTCTGAAATGTCATGCGCAGAGTGTCGCCATGGGAGCGCGACGCCACGCCGTCGACCACAAGCAGGTTGTCGCCGCTGCGGACCGTGAAATCGTGAACCTCTATTTTCGAAGTATCGTAAACGATTCCGCGAGTCATGATTTGCCAGCGACGGCCGCCGCGGGCCACATAGGACGGAGAAAAACGCATCCTCACCCGGGTGCCAGCATCGGCACTCTGAACTATGTCGGCATTCAGTCCGATAAGAGCCGAGAAATCGTCCTTGCTGTTGGACAGCATCGTCGACAGATTGACGTGCCCGTCTTTGGCACCGCCCATCACCGTCATGTTCGGCAGGAAGAACTTTCCGGCATAGAAATCCTCGGAATTCAGGAAAAGAGACAGCGAATCGCCGCGGTTGCTCGACGAGATACCTATTTTCGTAACCAGAATATTCTTGTACTCGACATAATCGCTTTCGGCCGATAGCGAAAACTGCCGCGAGTAGGGATTGAACATGAACGACAGCGATGTTCCGGGCGACACCTGAACGTACGGCAGAACCGCCGGAAGCAGCCTGTCGACATCCTTGACCCGGACCGTAAGCATGGAATAGCTGTCCGCATCCGAGGAATAGAGACTGCGCTCCTCGGTCTTCGGCGCCGCATCCGCCGCATCCGCGTAGAGCACCGGCAGATATCCGCGCAGGAAAGTTTTCAGGTAATCGAACATATCCCTGTAACTGAGCCTGCTGCGGAATTCGACATCCATGAACTCGGAATTGAAGTCCAGATATTTGCTCTGCTGAGAATTTTTGCCGACAAGCTCCACGGAGCCGACGCGCAGCGTGTCCGACGTGTAGACATACCCCGCATCCCGCACCTGAACGCGGCCGTTGAGATTATCCATGCCTATTCCTCTGGCATGAGCCTCGACCACAGCCGAAAGAACGGACACCGAATCCCGCGTGTTGATGCCCAGCAGCGCCAAATCAGCCCTGTGCAGATTCAGCGACACGTCATACCACGGAACATCGGAATTGAAATCCATGATTCCGGCAAAATCGAAATCCATATTCCGGTCTGCGGAAACTATCCGGCCGTCGAAACTGCGGCCCTCCACCTTTCCGTCCACTTCTATATCGTGATAACGGTAGCCGAGAAACTCAGCCCCCGATATGTCGCCGTGCACCTGGCCCGCGACATTGCCATTTCCGGCGACAATGCCGTCGAACGAGGCCGACGCCCACACCCTGCCGAGCTTTCCGACGCGTGCGACACGCCCGGCATCGAATCCCTTCAACTTCACGGCGGCAGACAGCGAGCGTCTTGCTCCGGATGCCTTCTTCTGCCTTGCCGACAGGTCGATACGCCCTGCCGAGGTCGCGATACCGCCCCGGGCCGTAAAATCGGAAGTACGCCCACGGAAATCCGCATTCAGGCGTATCTTTCCTGCACGCGAAATCATCGCCATGACATTCTCCGGCAGACCGTCCACACCAACGCCGCGCAATATCGCATCTATATCGGACGCCGAAGTCTTCAAGTCATCGACTTTCACGTCCATACGTGTATTCTCAATGTCAGGCAGTCCGCGGCTGACGAACTCAGCGGACAGTTCCGTCGACAGTATTCTGGCACGGGACAGCGTGACCTCCAACTCCGAGACTGTATTGCGGGTATTCAAATCCACATCCGAGAGCGTGAGGTCATAACGGCCCAGCGACGGCGCAAAATATTTAAGGCTCGCCGTGGAGACCACCGAACCCTGAGATACGACATCCACCTCCACACTGTCAGTGAAATGCTTGTAGCTGCCCCATTCCGGGCCCGAAAGATAGACATGCGGCAACGAAAGATACGAGTCGGGCGTCTCGATATTCACACCGGTCAGAAACAGTTTTCCGTCGCGTATCGACAGTTCATCCGCCGACATATCCTGCACGCGGAACCCGCTCCGCTCCGTAAGGTCGAGATGCTCTATGCCCATGGCAATCTCGCCGCCGGAGATGGAAAACCCGTCCAAATCGGCATTGAAACCACGGAGCTCCATATCGCTGAAATCTATACCCCCACGGTACGGCCTTTCGGAAAGACGCATCGTGAAATCCATATTGCGCGCCTCGACCGACGATATGCGAAGCCGGAAGTTTCCCTTCTCCTTCTTATTCTTTTTCCTGATACGGTCGAGCACTGCCTTGACATTCATTACCCCGTCGGCGTCCTTGCGCAGATGGAAGCCTCCGGTATCTATATTCACACGCCCAAGTATCAGTCCCCGGCCCGCAAGCCCCAAATCCACCACACCGGCCCGCAGACCGTGTACGTAGAGCAGCGTATCGCCCGAAAAATCCTCGACATAGAAATCATCCACCGCAATGCGGGCAAACGGCCTCACATCCACATGTCCTATTTCTATGCGCGTGCCCAGCCTTTCGGAAATCCTGCGGGCGGCAGTGCGCACCACCAGATTCTGCACGGAAGGCACGGAGAGCAGCAGCGAGAGGCACAACGGCAAAATAATCAACAATAAAACGAGTACCGATACTATCGCTGCCGATATTTTTATAACTTTGCTCATCGAAATGCGCGGAAACAATTTACAAATTTAAGATTTTTATCCGTATAAAAAAACGAAAAATATGGACATAACCGTTTTGGGCATCGAGTCTTCCTGCGACGACACATCGGCAGCCGTACTGCGTAACGGCACGTTGCTGTCGAACGTAATCGCATCGCAGGCCGTACACATGAAATACGGCGGCGTTATACCGGAGCTGGCTTCGCGCGCCCACCAGCAGAACATAATACCGGTCGTGGACACGGCGCTTGGAGATGCCGGAATAACGGCCGGCGACATCGACGCCATAGCCTACACGCGCGGCCCGGGTCTGCTCGGCTCGCTTCTGGTCGGAACATCGTTCGCCAAAGGTCTCTCCATTTCAAAAAATATTCCAATGGTGGAGGTGAACCACCTGCAAGGCCATATATTCTCGCACTTCATCGACATGCCGGACAGAAAGCTGCCGCACCCGTCATATCCGTTCCTGTGCCTGCTCGTATCGGGCGGACACACGCAGATAGTCCTTGTAAAAGCGCCGCTGGAAATGGAAATCATCGGAACCACAATCGACGACGCCGCAGGCGAGGCTTTCGACAAATGCGCCAAGGTGATGGGAATGCCCTACCCCGGCGGCCCTGTGATAGACCGTCTGGCCGGTATCGGAAATCCCGACTCATTCTCCTTCGCAAAACCGAATGTGGGTGGTTTCGATTACAGTTTCAGCGGGCTGAAAACATCATTCCTCTACACCCTGCGCGACAAGGTGGCCCAGCAGCCCGACTTCATAGAGGCGAACAAGGCCGACCTTTGCGCCTCGCTGCAAAAAACAGTCATCGACATACTGCTCAAAAAGCTCATCCGGGCAGCCAGGGAGTACAAGATACGAGACATCGCCATAGCAGGCGGAGTATCGGCAAACTCGGGCCTGCGCAACGCCGTCTCCGAACAGGGAGCCAAACGCGGATGGAGGGTATTCCTGCCGGAACTGAAATTCACGACCGACAATGCGGCGATGATTGCGATGGTCGGCCACTACCTCTACCAGCGCGGTGAATTTTCGAGTCTCGACGCAGCTCCGATAGTAAGAATGTAATGCAGCAGGCCCGCCGGGAAGTCTTTTCCCGGCGGGCCTGCCGTATTCTGACGGCTGCCGTCAGTTTCTGAAAACTATTCCGTCACCCGACACATCAATCACTATCGGCCGCGACTTGTCCACCTTTCCGGCAAGAATCTCCTTGGAGAGTTCATTGACCACATACCGCTGAATCGTCCGCTTCACGGGACGTGCTCCGAACAGAGGGTCGAAACCCTTGTCCGCCAGCCAGCCGCGTGCCGCCTCTCCGACTTCAAGCTCGATGCCGTTATGATGCAGCATCTTCCGGAGCGCGTCCAGCTGCATGTCGACAATTTGAAGAGTATCGTGCCGAGTAAGGGGCGCGAACATCACAATCTCGTCTATACGGTTCAGGAACTCAGGTTTGAGCTGCTGTTTGAGCAATTCTATCACCTGGCCGCGCGTCTGCTCCACCACACTCTGCGGAACACCGTCTCCGCCGACATGTTTCGAGAAATTCTCCATAATCAGACCTGCGCCCATGTTGGATGTCATTATGCTTATCGTGTTGCGGAAATCCACCGTCCGGCCCTTGTTGTCGGTCAGACGTCCGTCGTCGAGCACCTGCAACAGTATGTTGAACACATCGGGATGCGCCTTCTCTATCTCGTCCAGAAGCACCACGCTGTACGGCTTGCGGCGCACTGCCTCGGTAAGCTGTCCCCCCTCGTCGTAACCGACATATCCCGGAGGCGCTCCGATAAGCCTCGACACGGAGTGACGCTCCTGATACTCGCTCATATCTATACGGGTAAGCATATTCTCGTCGTTGAACAGAAACTCGGCAAGAGCCTTCGCCAGTTCTGTCTTGCCGACACCGGTGGTTCCGAGGAATATGAACGAACCGATAGGCCGTCGCGGGTCGCCGAGTCCAGCACGGCTGCGGCGCACGGCATCCGAAATGACCTCTATGGCACGGTCCTGCCCTATGACACGACGGTGCAGCTCGGACTCCATGTGCAGAAGTTTCTCACGCTCGCTGGCCAGCATGCGCGACACCGGAATGCCGGTCCAGCGCGACACCACCTCTGCGATATCCTGCGCATCGACCTCCTCCTTTATCATGGCCCCGCCGTCGGTGGACATGGACAGCTCCTGCTGCAAATCGGCTATATGAGTCTCCGCCTCGCGTATCTTTCCGTAACGTATCTCGGCAACCCGGCCGTAATCGCCCTGACGCTCGGCCTCGGCTGCCTGCACTTTAAGTTCCTCTATCAGCTCCTTGTTACGCTGAATACCGGACAGCAAATCACGTTCGGCCTGCCAGCGCGCCCTCAGCGCCGTGCGCTGCGAATTAAGCTCGTCTATCTCGCGGCTCAGTTCATCCACCCGCACGGCATCATTCTCGCGCCGGATAGCCTCGCGCTCTATTTCCAGCTGACGCACCCGCCTGTCGAGTGTATCTATCTCCTCCGGCACGGAGTTCATCTCCAAACGCAGCCTGGACGCAGCCTCGTCGACGAGGTCTATCGCCTTGTCGGGCAGAAAACGCGACGTGATGTAACGATGCGACAACTCCACGGCAGCAATAATGGCCTCGTCCTTGATTCGCACCTTGTGGTGATTCTCGTAACGCTCTTTAAGCCCGCGGAGAATGGTCACCGAGTCCTCGGTGGACGGCTCGTCGACCATCACCTTCTGGAAACGGCGTTCCAGCGCCTTGTCCTGTTCGAAATATTTCTGGAACTCGTCGAGCGTCGTGGCACCTATCGTCCGCAGCTCTCCGCGGGCAAGCGCCGGTTTGAGAATATTGGCGGCATCCATGGCTCCGTCGCCCTTGCCCGCACCGACAAGCGTATGTATCTCGTCGATGAACAGCAGCACGTCGCCGTCCGAGGCCACAACCTCCTTGACAACGGCTTTCAGCCTCTCCTCGAACTCGCCCTTGTACTTCGCACCGGCAACCAGAGCGCCCATGTCGAGCGAATAAATCTGCCTGGTTTTCAGATTCTCCGGCACGTCGCCGTTCACTATGCGGTGCGCGATTCCCTCCGCTATGGCTGTCTTTCCAACGCCGGCCTCACCGACCAGAATAGGATTGTTCTTGGTCCTGCGCGACAATATCTGCAATACCCGGCGGATTTCCTCGTCACGCCCTATCACAGGGTCGAGTTTTCCGGCCCGGGCCTGAGCGTTCAGATTTATGGCGTACCTGCCCAGAGCATCGAACGTCTGCTCCGAGGTCTGCGAGTCGACGGTGGAACCCTTGCGCAGCTCCTTTACGGCCGCAACAAGCTCCTTCTCATTCGCCCCGTGCCGCCGCAGCATGCGCGAGGCCTCGCCGCCGTCGGCAAGCACCCCCAGAAGAAGATGTTCGACCGACGCATAACGGTCGCCGAATTCCGAAGTGTAATCCGTTGCTTTCTGTACCGCACGCGACGAATCGGATGCGAAATACTGCTGGCCGGCGGCTCCGGACACTCTCGGCAGAGAATCCACGGCCCGCTCGATATCCGAACGCAGATTTTTCACATTGACTCCCACGCGGGCAAGAAGATATGCCCCCAGAGAATCATCGTCGGCAATAATGGCAGAGAGAATGTGCAACGGTTCCACAGCCTGGCTGCCCTTGGCCGAAGCGATGGCGAAAGCCTGTTGCAAGGCCTCCTGCGCCTTAATTGTAAATGTGTTGATATTCATCGTTCATTTCTCCTTTCGGAAGAATACGAACTACAAAATATTTGCCAGTCGCAAGACGGCGGAAAAATTGTCACGATTTCATGACAGAATCGTCACTTACAGACATAACACACTGGCAATCAAAGACAATATGACACCTACCGCCGCATATTGTCCTGCACCCAGCGTGTAAGTTCCACGAACTGCTCCACCCCGAGCTGCTCGGCCCGCATCGTGAAGAACTCATGTGCCGCACCGCCGAAATCGCCGAAGACCGCACGGAGCGAGTTGCGCAGCATCTTGCGACGCTGCCCGAACGATGCCTTGACCACCTTCACGAACAGCTGTTCGTCGCAATCCAGATGCGACACGCCGTTCCGGCGCATGCGTATGACAGCGCTCTTGACCTTCGGCGGCGGGTTGAACACGCCCTCGCTCACCGTAAAAAGATACTCTATATCATAATAGGCCTGCAACAGCACGCTCAGTATTCCGTAATCGCGGCTGCCCGGAGGCTCGGCTATGCGGACCGCTACCTCGCGCTGCAACATCCCCACGCACTGCGGAACATAATCCCTGTATTCGAGTATCTTGAAGAATATCTGCGAGGATATGTTGTAGGGAAAGTTTCCGACAACGCTCACCCCCTGTCCGAAACGCTCGCTCAGGTTCATTTCAAGGAAATCGCCCTCTATAAGCCGCGGCGTGAACTCCGGGAAATGCGCATGCAGATACTCCACGCTCTCCGCATCTATCTCCGCGCCGTAGGTAACGATATCTTTTCTTTCAAGCAGAAACTGCGTCAGCATACCCATGCCGCAGCCCACTTCCAGCACCGTCCCGCCGCCGTCCACCGCACCGGCGATACGCGCGGCAATGCTCCTGTCGGTCAGGAAATGCTGTCCCAGCGCTTTTTTGGCCCTTACTTCCGACATCGCTCCGCTAATTGCCCTGTTCGCAGATGAACTTGATGCGTATGAGACGAATCTCCTCCTCGGTATAGTCGGCCCCCAGCTCCTGTACGGCCTCTTCAAGAGAGTCGCTCTGGGCATCCTCCTTGAAATACAGATAAATATCCTCGGCCTTGTCCTCGTCCATATACTGGTCGATGAAGTACGAGATGTTGAGCTTGGTTCCGGAATTCACTATCGTCTCTATCTCGGTAAGAAGTTCGTCGAAGTCCAGATTCTTGGCCTGGGCTATGTCGGCGAAATCCATCTGACGGTCTATGCTCTGAATTATGAACACCTTGTTTCCGCTCTTCGAGGCAACGCCCTTCACCACCATGTCCTGCGGCCGGACAATCTCCTTCTCGTCCACGTAGGCCTTGATGAGCTTTACGAACTCCTCGCCGAACTTGCGGGCCTTGCCGACGCCCACGCCGCTGATGTTCTGCAACTCCTCTATGGTAATCGGATAGTGCACGGACATGTCTTCCAGAGACGGGTCCTGGAACACTACGAAAGGCGGCAAATCGTGCTGCTTGGCCACCTTCTTGCGAAGGTCTTTGAGCATGCGGAACAGCTCCTCGTCCGCCGCTCCGCCGCGGCCGACAGGCATCGCTGCGGCATCATCGTCCTGCTGCGCGTCGTAGTCGTGGTCGAGCGTAACCGTGACTCGGCTCGGAGACTTCATGAAACGCTCGCCGGCGGCATTGACCGACAGCAGACCGTAATTCTCTATGTTCTTGTCCACGAGCCCCATTATCAGGGCCTGGCGTATGACTGCGCCCCAGAATCCGGCATCCTTCTCGGCACCGGACCCGAAACTCTCGATTTTATGATGACCGTAGGACTTTATGATTGCCGTGGGCTTGCCTTCCAGAACGTTGACCAGATAATCGGCCTTGAATCTGTCGCCAATCTCTTTCAGAGCGCCAAGCATCGTAACCATATGTTCCGTGGCATCGATTTTCGGCTTCGGATTCAGACAGTTGTCGCAGTTGCCGCAATTGTCCTCGGTATACTCCTCGCCGAAATAATGCAGCAGGGTCTTGCGGCGGCACACAGAGGACTCGGCGTAGGAGACGGTCTCCTGCAACAGCAGTTTTCCAATCTCCTGTTCGGCCACGGGCTTGCCCTGCATGAACTTTTCGAGTTTCTGAATATCCTTGTAACTGTAAAAGGCTATGCAGCGTCCCTCGCCGCCGTCGCGGCCCGCGCGGCCGGTCTCCTGGTAATAGCCTTCCAGACTCTTGGGAATATCGTAATGTATCACATAACGCACGTCCGGTTTGTCGATACCCATTCCGAACGCTATCGTCGCCACAATCACGTCGGCACGCTCCATCAGAAAATCGTCCTGATTGTTGGCCCTCGTGGCGGCATCCATGCCCGCATGATAGGCCTTGGCCCGGATATCGTTCGCCACAAGCAGTTCGGCCAGCTCCTCGACCTTCTTACGGCTCAGGCAATAGATGATGCCCGACTTGCCCTGGTTCATCTTTATATAGCGAATAATCTCCCGGGTGGCATCGTTCTTGGGGCGCAGCTCATAATAGAGATTGGGCCGGTTGAACGACGACTTGAACACGGCGGCATCCGACATGCCGAGGTTCTTCTGAATATCCATCTGAACTTTCGGTGTGGCGGTAGCGGTCAGAGCGATGATAGGTGCGTTGCCTATATCATTTATTATAGGCCGTATTCTTCTGTACTCGGGTCTGAAATCGTGTCCCCACTCGGAGATGCAGTGCGCCTCGTCGATAGCGAAGAACGATATCTTGATTTTACGCAGGAAAGATATGTTGTCCTCCTTGGTGAGCGACTCCGGAGCGAAATACAGCAGTTTCGTCTTGCCGGCCAGCACGTCGCTGCGGACCTGCGCCACGGCGGTCTTGTTGAGCGAGGAGTTCAGGAAATGCGCCACGCCGTCCTCGGCGCTGAACGAACGCATGGCGTCCACCTGGTTCTTCATCAGCGCTATCAGAGGCGATATGACAATCGCCACGCCGTCCATAATAAGCGCAGGCAGCTGATAGCACAACGACTTTCCGCCGCCCGTCGGCATCAGAACGAAAGTGTCCCTGCGAGCAAGGACATTTTCTATCACGGCCTGCTGATTTCCCTTGAATGCGGTGAATCCGAAATATTCCCGCAACTTGTCATATAGCAATGTATCGTTTTGGTTCTTCATCCTTTTCGGAGCTGTTTCGTCTCATTTCGAACACTAAAAATACATAAAATTTCCAAAAATCACTAACTTTGTGAAAATTTTTCTTTTCAGACATGAGATTATACACCACCGACCTGGTCAAAAAATACAAGACCCGCACGGTCGTAAACCACGTTTCGGTCGATGTTCAGCAGGGCGAAATCGTCGGTCTGCTCGGCCCGAACGGAGCCGGCAAAACCACCACGTTCTACATGATAGTGGGACTCATCAAGCCCAACGAAGGCAACATATACCTCGAAGAGGACGGCACTGTAACCGACATAACGTCATATCCCGTATACCGGCGGGCGCAAATGGGGGTCGGATACCTGGCGCAGGAGGCGTCCGTGTTCCGCCGCCTGAGCGTGGAGGACAACATAAGGGCCGTCCTGGAAATGACCTCGTTCAGCAAGGAGTACCAGAAGGAGAGACTCGAAACGCTAATCGAGGAGTTCTCCCTGCAAAAGGTCCGCAAGAGTCAGGGCATACAGCTCTCCGGAGGCGAGAGACGGCGCACCGAGATAGCGCGCGCTGTGGCGATAAATCCTAAGTTCATCCTGCTCGACGAACCGTTCGCAGGCGTGGACCCGATTGCCGTCGAGGATATACAGAGCATCATCGGAACGCTCAAAAGCAAGAATATCGGCGTCATAATAACGGACCACAACGTGCACGAGACACTGAAAATAACCGACCGCACATATCTTCTGTTCGAGGGAAAGATACTCAAAGCCGGCACTGCCGAGGAACTGGCCGAGGACGAACAGGTGCGCAGGGTATATCTCGGCAAGGACTTCAAACTAAGATAGAATAAGGACATGGACATACGCATATCGAAAGGCTACGTCGGCGGGGATGTCACGCCGCCATGTTCAAAGAGCTACGCCCAGCGCTGCATCGCCGCGGCACTGCTGTGCGGCTCGAAATCCGTGTTGCGCAACGTGGAAATGTGCGACGATACGCAGGCCGCACTGCGGGTGGCGGGTGCGCTGGGCGCAGCGGTCGAACGCATCGACGCCCACACATACGCCGTAACAGGCCCAATAAGACCCCTCGAAAGAGTCCTCGACATCGGGGAATCGGGACTGTCGACCCGTCTTTTCACCCCGATAGCATCGCTGTGTTCCGAACCCATAACGATAACCGGACACGGCTCGATTCTCTCCCGCCCGATAAACATGATGACAGCACCGCTGCGCACGCTCGGGGTCAAGGTCCGGGACAACGGCGGATTTCTTCCCGTCACAGTGCAGGGTCCGATTCACGGAGGCGAGGTGCATGTGGACGGCAGCGTGAGCTCGCAGTTCGTCACAGGTCTTCTGATGTCGCTCCCCATGGCGCAGCACGACACGACGATATACGTCAGCGACCTGAAAAGCACCCCCTACATAGAGATGACCATCGACACCATGCACAGATTCGGCGTGGAGATACAGCACCGCGATTTCAGCGAGTTCTTCGTTCCGGGCTCCCAGAGCTACTCTCCGGTGGACATGAACATAGAGGGCGATTGGAGCGGAGCCTCGTGCCTTCTGGCCGCCGGTGCGGTGAGCGGCAGCGTCACACTGCACAACCTCAACCCCGTATCGCTTCAAGCCGACGTAGCGATGATAGAGGCGCTGTCCAGAGCCGGTGCGGAGATAATATCCACCTCCGACACCCTTACTGTCTCGCGGCGCGAACTGCGGGCGTTCTCATTCGACGCCACTTCCTGCCCCGACCTGTTTCCGGCGCTGGCGGCACTCGCGGCATCATGCGACGGCACTTCGGCAATCAAGGGTACGACCCGTCTTCTGCACAAGGAGAGCGACCGTGCGAAAGCCATCCAGACCGAATACGGGCGTCTTGGAATAGAGGTGGACATAGAATCTCAGCCGGACACTATGCTGATTCGCGGAGGCGGCATGCGCGGAGCCTGCGTAGACAGCCACGGCGACCACCGCATGGCCATGTCGCTGGCCGTAGCCGCTCTATCGGCCGAAGGCACGACCACAATCACCGGAGCGGAATGCGTGGCCAAATCATACAGCGACTTCTGGGACGATTTCAACACAATATACCATATACAGTCATGAACTCACTGGGACGCAAATTCAGAATCTCCATCTTCGGAGAATCGCACGGAACGGCTCTGGGCGTGGTAATGGACGGCGTGCCGGCCGGCATAACGCTCTCGGAGCAGGATTTCGAGGCAAACCTGGCCCGCCGCCGCAGCGGTGCCCGGGGAACAACCCCACGCAAGGAGAGCGATGCGCCGCACATAGTATCCGGAACATTCTCCGGCCGCACGACGGGCGCTCCGCTCACAGTGCTGTTCTACAACGAGAACACCCGCTCGGACGACTACCGCAACCTGATAGACACTCCGCGGCCGTCACACGCCGACATGGTCGCATCCGTAAAATTCAAGGGCTGCAACGACCATCGCGGAGGCGGACACTTCTCCGGACGCGTAACACTCGGACTTGTCGCGGCAGGTGTCGTAGCGAAAAAGATTATAAATAAGGTAGACATATCCTCGCGCATAGTATCGATAGGCGGCCAGACCGACCCTGCCGAATTTCAGGACGTCATAGAACGCGCAATGAGCGCCGGCGACTCGGTCGGCGGAGTTATAGAGTGCCGTGCCGCAGGGTGCGATGCAGGATGGGGCGAACCGTTCTTCGATTCGGTGGAAAGCGTAGTATCGCATCTGATGTTCTCCATACCGGGCGTCAAGGGCGTAGAATTCGGCAGCGGATTCGAGGGTGCCAAATCATTCGGCTCCGAGAACAACGACCCCATAATATCCATGGACGGAAAAACCGGCAGCAACAATGCCGGAGGCATCGACGGAGGCATAACATCGTCCAACGACATCGTAGTACGGATAGCCGTCAAGCCTACGGCAAGCATATCCCGCCCGCAGAGGACACTGAACCGCGCCACAGGCCGCGTCGAGGAGCTCGTAATAAAAGGACGCCACGACGCATGTATAGCGCTTCGCGCCGGAGTCGTCGCAGAATCCGCTCTGGCAATAGCCCTGGCCGATTTCGCGCTTCTGGCCGACTGACCTTCCAGATACCAGCATACAGTTCTATGAACTTCAAGCCGCCTTGCACAGGGCGGCTTTTTCATTATGCGGCCATGCGCAGCCGCACGCCGACCCTCGCCGCACATCGGCCTGCCACGCTCCACTCTTTCCCGCAAACACAAGGCTCAAATACTCTGGCACCGATTTTGGATATAACCCGGACATGAAAAGCTCTTGCCTTCTGAGATAAGAGTTCACAAACTAAAATTTTTATATCTATGAAAAAATTTTTACTTTCAATTGCAGCGCTTCTTGCAGCCGGTATCTTCGCAGCAGACGCACAGGTGTGGAGTTTCGGTCCCAAGGCCGGTGTGACATTCTCTTCGGCAAACGGTGTCAAGGATTCGCGTTCACGTACAGGTTTGGTGGCCGGCGCCTTCGCCGAAGTGGAACTTTGCGACTGGTTCGCGGTTCAGGGCGACCTTCTCTATTCGCAGCAGGGATTCGACACCAAGACAGCCGACATCAGAACCAGATACCAGCTCGACTACATGGCCATGCCGGTAGTGACGAAGTATTATCTGATAGGCGGCCTCAACATCCAGCTCGGCGGTCAGTTCTGCTATCTTATCAATGCCAAAAGCAAAATCACGGGCACCGAACGCCAGAGCATCAAAGGCGAGACGAACCGGTTCAACGTAGGTGTGATAACCGGTCTGGCATATGACTTCGATTTCGGCATGGTGCTGGAAGGCAGATATACCCTGGCACTCACAGACACCTTCATAGGCGCTGAGAAACAGAGAGGCGGCGCACTTCAAGTAATGGTAGGCTGGAAATTCTAAACAACAGTTTCAAATCCGTCATAACAAATAAACCATATGCGGTCCGGGAGTTCCCGAACCGCATATGGTTTATTCGCCTTAACAACAGTCTATTTCATATTATAGAACACGAGAACCGGATTGCTCTGCTCTTCGGACAACCCGGAGGCTATAACCCGAACCCGCTCCCGCAACGATTTATCCGAAGTAACGTCCTCGTCGGCATACATCATAAACCCGCCGGCGCTCATCAAACCGACAAAAGCATTCTCGTCGGATGCCTTCACATTAAATGGAATAAACGGGAAACGCTTGTAATCATCGTGCTCATCCACCACTTCGACAGCTGTCATGGTATCGAGATTAATCAGATACGACAGGGTCATATATCGCAACAACATAGTATTTCCGCACACATGAATCTCACTGGGAGGAAACACGCCGCGCTTGAACAACTCGGTAACGAGTTTACTGTAATCATCGGTCGCAATATCCCGCACCTCTGCCGACAAATCCGTGCCGTTATCCAAATAGGCCGCGGGAAAGACCTCACCTCCCGACAACTCATAAATATTGTCCTCCACCGGACGCAGCATGAACACACGTCCGCCGGCCACCGCAACGGGTGCATTCGCATAAATATATCCGCCATTCATCCGATACCCGGTCCGCGCAAGCACCCTCATGCCGGACAGATCGGCAGGCAGCACGCACTGTATGATATCCGTTTGAAAATTCACGCTCATCGTGACTATCATCGAATCCTGCGTAAAGAACCGTGCATCTATAATAAACGGAATAATCTGTTCTATGGCCTTGTCTTCCGGTTTTACGGTCGAGACATAATCACCGGCAACGGTATATTTCAAGGCTGCGCAACGCATCGGATCGAATATATACACATAACCGTCATAATCATTCACGGCAAATCCGCTGAGACCCATATACTCATTCTCGGCCCTGCCGCGACGACCGATGCTGCCCAAAAACTCTCCGTCCCGGGAAAACTCGGCGACAGACCTCTCCAGCCCTATCATGTGCTTTATGAAGACGGCATCATCTGTGAGCAAAACATTTTCAATCTTGCCCAAAAGCGACTCTTCGGTCGTCTGCAACGGCACGAAATCCACCGAAGAGAGATACTTCTCCGGCACCTTGTCCACATTAATCTTTCCCTTGACAGCAATAGCTACGCCGGTTTGCTCCACTTCCGTACATTGCAGAAGAAACACTACCGACAAAAAAAGTAAACATTTTTTCATACTATTTCTGCACAATAGTTACACCGACTTCACTTTGCGGACAACAAGCACCATCTTGCTCTCCTGAACAATTCTTGACTTCATATACAACGGAATAAGTTTGTCCCTTTTTGTAATCACCCGAAAAAGAATTTCCTCCAACAGTGATATGTCCGCTCTTAGTACACTTTACTGACACTGTTTCTGATTTAGCTTCTAAATAACGATTCGGCACATCATATGGAGACGGACAAAAATTTCCACCCTCTAATATTGATAAGGCCTCCAAATTAGCCTTCGTAAGAGGGGACATAGAGTTATCAAACTTTTTTACAACAGAAGCTGCAATTACTATAACTGCTCCTGCAATCGCCATAAAAGAATAAATAAAAAATTTCATATTAATTATTTTAGTTAGTTCATGCAAATATACACAGATATGACGTAATTACAAAAAAATAATCTAAAAAACATACAGCCAAACAATATAAAGGAAAATAAACAGCCGACTCGCGGCCGGTTTCACAACATACGTGCGACATACCGACAGCAAAAGATACAAGACCGGCAATGACAGAGCCGTAGCTTAGCTTATATCAGAGCCACTTTCTGTAACGGAAATACCCTATCGTCAGTCCGGAGAAAGCGACCATGATGGCGACCGTAAACCAGAACGCCCACGGACGAGTGGCGAACGGCAGCACGACGTTCATGCCGTAGACGCTCGCAACCAGGGTCGCAGGCATGAAGAACACAGAGGCCACGGTGAATATCTTCACTATGTTGTTCTGCTCTATGTTGATAAGGCCCAGCACCGTATCGTGAAGATAGTCGAGACGCTCGAAACTGAAATCGGCATGCGAGATGAGCGAATTGACGTCGCGCATCATAAGCTGTATACGCGGATAGACGTCGCTCGGGAACTGTTCGCTGCGAAGTATTCCTGAAAGGACACGCTGACGGTCGAATATGTTCTCGCGTATCAACATGGTGTTCTCCTGCATATGGTTGATACTCTTGATTATATCCTCGTCTATATGTTCCTCGCGGCTAACCTCCTTGTTAAGTGCCGTAATCTGACGGGCGATGCTCTCGACAAGGTCGGCATCGAAATCTATGCGCACTTCGAGAATGGAGATAAACAGATGATAACCGGTCGAATAGGCCTTGTAGTTCATTTGCAGGCGCTTGGAGGCTTCGTTGAATGTACGCAGCTCGGCGTTGCGCACCGACACAAGAATACCCTCGGCTATGATGAACGAGACAGGCTCCACTACAAAACTCTCGCCCTGCGGCAGAAAGAAGTTCGAATTGGAGATTATTGCGTTCTCCGTCTCGGAATATTTGGACGAACTCTCGATTTCCTCGACCTGCTGGCGGGACAACAGGTCCACATCCATAAAATCCTCTACCGCCTTCTGCTCCTTGATGGACGGAGAGAGCAAATCAATCCACAATATGTCGTCGTAACCCAACTCTTCGAACAGGTCGAGGTCGGCATTACGTATAATCTTGTTGTGCTGTTTCAGGTAAATCGTAATCATAACAATCCCTTCTGTTGGTTAAGTCAGACATTTACGTACTCTCTTTTTTCGACAGGCCTGTTACCTGTACGAGAGCCTTCAACCGGGATTGATGCGCAATGTGGTTTTAAGTCCCGTTTCCCAGAACTTTTTGAGCGCCTTGTTTTTCTGATTATCGAAGATGTAATCTATGTTCGAGGTGATATAATCGTATGCCTGCAATCCGTCTACGTCCGCGGACTCGCTCACAGCCTCCCACACATGCTCCAACCCGAAAGTCAGAGACTCCTGCAAGGCGTCGAGCACCGCATTCTCAACGCTTTTCCGCGCGACCCACACCGCATACACGAACGGCTGGCGCGATGCAAGATTCCACATCTGCGACAAATCACCCGCATGTGCATAAGAACTGCTCTGCTCCGCGGCATCGTCGCCCGTGAATATGCACACATCGCCTTCCGCAAGAGAGTCTGCCGCGGGCAGCTTCCCGACAGGCTCCGTTTTCAGTCCACGGCCCCATTTCTTGACCGACAGAATCTTCAAATAGAGACTCTCCGTCAGAGAATCCCGCGTAAAGAACACCCGGTCCGCCTTTTCGGCCGGCACACGGCCGGCGACCATACTCGTGCGCATGCTTCCCCCGCTGCCCAGGCAGTAGGAGGTAACAATATCGGCATCTTTCAATTGAAGAAGTTCCCCGACAGGCAGCAGCGCTATCTCGGCACGGCCGGAATGGAATGCCTCGGCGCTATCGCCGGGCGAGGACGACACCACATCGGCATGCAGACATTTCGCATGCCCGATACCGTACACCAGAGGTACGGTACTCAGTCCCGCGGGAACCGCTATTGTCACACGACGCACCGTCATCCATACAAATTGAAATTCCTGATTCCTTCTCACGAGCGCATCCCGCCAGGATGCCCCGCCGCAAAATTAACAAAAATAAATGAATTACAATTCCGCCCCTGCCGAATTATTTTTCGTGCCGACAAGCTCCACCAACTCGTCCGTAAGCTGCACTCCCAAAGCGTTGGCGCGACTGAGAACCCTCCAAAAATCTTCGGCCACGGACCCTGCCGCATGCTCCGGATACTGGACTCCGTTCTTGATTTCCCACACCTCGACAAGCTCCTGCGCCTCCTGTATCGTCATAGTCCTACTCCTTATTTTTAGAATCCATCCATATGGTCACCGGACCGTCATTCACCAGACTCACCTGCATGTCGGCCCCGAAGACACCCGTCTCGACCTTCTCCCCGCACGCAAGTTCCAGCGCCTGCACAAAAGCCTCGTACATGGGTCTGGAAACCGGCTCCGCAGCGGCCCTGACATACGAAGGACGATTACCCCTGCGCGTCGAGGCCATGAGCGTGAACTGGCTGACGGCCATTATCCGGCCGCCCGACTGGCATACATCCAGATTCATCACGCCATTGCCGTCGTCGAAAATACGCAGCCGGCATATCTTTCCGGCAAGATAATCTATATCCTGCCGAGTATCGGAATCCTCCACTCCGACAAGCACCAGAAGTCCGCGTCCTATCTCGGACCGGACACAGCCGCCGATGCTTACGGCAGCGCTGCGCACTCTCTGAATCAACACTCTCATCTCTGTCTACTGGCTTATATCCATCAGCTGCTGACGGTAGGCTGCAAGTATACGCGACTTGGATATGAATCCCATGTAACGGTCGTTCTTGTCCACCACCGGAAGCATCCATGTCTTAGCCTCCTCGAAACATTCGAGCACGCTCTGCATCTGCTGGTTGGGCAATATCTTGTCCGGCGGGGGAATCATATATTCGGTTATCCTTGTCCCATACTTCTGCACATTGAACATGTCCTCGCGCAAATCGTCGAGCTGCACCACACCGAGAAGCACTCCGGCAGAGTCCAGAACAGGAAATATGTTGCGGCGGGCGGTCTTGATTATCTTGACCAGGTCGCCCAGCGTCGTATCGACACTCAGAGGCACGAAATCGGTCTCCATGAGTTTGTCCAGATACAGGAACACCATCACGGACTGGTCCTTGTTGTGGGTCAGGAGCTCGCCCCGCTGACGCAGCTGCTTGGTGTATATCGAATCCGGGTCCAGATAATAGTCGATAGCAAAGGATATCGAGCTGACGAGCATCAGGGGAACGAAAAGTCCGTATCCGTTCGACAGCTCGGCGATAAGGAATATCGACGTCAGGGGCGCCTTCATCACGGCCGACATCACTCCGGCCATGCCCACAAGCGCAAAAGATATAAGCGGCAGGTTCATCCCCAGGAACGTGTTGCACGCATAGGCCACGATAGCCCCTATATACGCGCCCACGAAAAGCGACGGTGCGAAAGTTCCGCCCACGCCTCCTGCGGCATTTGTCGAGGCCATGGCCACGACTTTCAGAAAAGGAGTCGCCAGAAGATAGAGAATGACCACCCACGTTATGTTGCGGTATTCGTAGAACAGAGAGTTGTCGAACAGCGGTTCAATACGTCCGTTCATAAGGTCCGTGAACGAGCTGTATCCCTCGCCGTACAGAGGCGGAAAGACGAATATGAGCACGCCCAGCACCACGCCGGCAATAAGCCACCTCATGTACATGCTCTTGCCGCTGTAAAATTTCGACACGCGCGAATTGACCGTCGTGAAGTAATACGACATCAGCCCGCACAGCACACCGAGCAGAATATACATCGGAAGATTCTTGAACTGGAAGGCATCGGGCACAGTCACGGCGAGAATAGGGTCGAAACCGCGCAGGAAGAACGACAGCGTAGTGGCCGACACGGTGGCGATAAGAAGCGGCACGACAGAGCCGGCCGTAATATCGAACATGAGTATCTCGAAGACGAAAATCACACCGGCAATGGGGGCCTTGAATATCGCCGCCAGCGCCGCACCGGCGCCGCAGCACAGCAGCAGCGTAATCTGTTTGTAACTGAGCCGGAGCACACGCCCTATGTTGGAACCCATAGCGGCACCAGCAAGCACAATCGGCGCCTCCGGTCCCACGGAACCTCCGAAACCGATTGTCGCAGCGCCTCCGACGATAGGAGTCCAGCAGTTGTGCGGCTTGATTTTGGAGCCGCCCTTGCTCATCGCATAAAGCACGCGGGTGACGCCCTCCGAAATCTGGTCCTTGACTATGTATTTCACGAAAAGGGTCGTCACAATCACTCCGACGACCGGATAAATCAGATACCACACGCTCGCAGACTCGACCCGAAACCAGCTCACCAGTCCCTGTTTGATGGCATAGAGCAGAAGCTCGAACACATAGGTTCCAAGACCGGCCACAAGACCGACGATGCATGCCAGAACCATCATCAGCTGACGTGTGGTCAGCCGTGCGGCTTTGCGCAGCAAATAGTTGTATATGGTCTTAATCCGTCTAAACATATCTCACCATCCCTTGCATCGGAACCGTTTACAGCAAAATCCAAACCGTTCGCACCCCTGATAAAGTTCTTTTTCCGCCACACCGCGCGCAAGAACCTCTCGCGGCAGACGGCAAAGCGCAGGAGCCGGAATCAGAATCTGCGGATACCCATTATCTCCCTTACATCGGCGAGCGTCCTGTCGGCACTCTCTCTCGCACGCTCGGCGCCCTGCTTCGTAACCCTGTGCAGGTACTCCCCGTCGGCCTTGATTGCCTCGATGCGCTCCCTTATCGGAGCCACAGTCTTGATTATGTCTTCGGCCAGCTGCTTTTTCAAATCGCCGTAACGAATCTGGCAGGTATTGTATTTCTCCATAAAATAATCCACCGTATCGGGAGTCGAAACGGCGCCGAGAATCGTGAACAGATTCTTCACCGGCTCCGACATGGGAGCATTCGGCTCCGTAGGTCCCGAATCCGAGACAGCACGCATGAC
>CAYXGF010000014.1:0-33489 GCA_964464465.1 uncultured Alistipes sp.
AGCGCTGGAACGAATCGAAGCATCGGTCTCACGGTCTACGAACAACGACCCCGAGATATTGAAAAAGTCGAACGCCACACCGTAAACTATCATCGAGAGTATGAACATCCACACACCCGGCCCGGGATTGCCCAAACCGAAAAGACCGAAACGCAGCACCCATGCGAACATGGCAATAAGCATCACACGTTTGATTCCGAACTTGCGCAGGCAGAACGGGATAAGCAGAATGCAGAGCGTCTCCGACATCTGGGACAGCGATATGAGCGCGTTGGCGTGATTGGCGCCGAACGTATCGGCATATTCAGGGATGGCCTTGAAGCTCGTTATGAAAGGATTCGCAAAACCGTTGGTAATCTGCAACGACACTCCGAGCAGCATCGAGAATATGAAGAACAGGGCCATCTTCTTCTCTATGAAAAGCGCGAACGCCCTAAGTCCCAAGGCGTCAACCACCGACTTTTTGTCCGAGGCTCCGCCGACCGGGCAGGATGGCAGCGTGAATGCATAGAGCGCCAGCAGAAGCCCTGTCGCCGCAGAGACCATAAACTGCGCGGGAGTGGTCTGAAAACCGAGAGCATCGACACTTATCATGGCGCAGATAAAACCTACCGTTCCGAAGACTCGAATAGGAGGAAAATCCTTGACGGCATCCATTCCGGCCTTCTCCAATGCGCAGTAAGCCACCGAATTCGACAGCGCCAGCGTAGGCATGTAAAATGCGACGCTGAGCGAGTAAAGAGTGAACAGAATGCCGAAATCGACACCTTCGCCGGCTGTCATCGCATAATATCCGGCAGAGGCCATAGCACATGAGGCGATGAAATGACATACGCCCAGCAGCTTCTGAGCCGGCACCCATCTGTCGGCCACTATACCCACCAGCGCGGGCATAAACATGGACACGACACCCTGCATGGCATAAAAGATTCCTATATTCGATGCCAGCCCTACCCTCACCAGATAGCTTCCCATCGATGTCAAATAAGCTCCCCAAATGGCGAATTGGAGAAAATTCATTATGACAAGACGAATTTTCAGTTTCATAAATATTTGTTTTTTAGCGTTTTGCACAATTAGACGCATATCCCCTCCGGACATGCTAAACAAAAGTATAATTTTTTTTGCAAATATTCTTTGTCCAATGAAAAATATATATTATTTTTGCACTCGCAAACAGGGGTTATTGAGCTATGGTGTAATGGTAACACAACAGTCTCTGGATCTGTTTTTCCTGGTTCGAGTCCGGGTAGCTCAACATCGCAAAGCCAACTTAAAGATTTTTAGGTCGGCTTTTTTATTGCCGGTTCACTGCAATTGCGACACCGACAAATTTCTCCGCCCATAGAATCTTTTCGACGGTTTTTTACCTATCTTTGCACCCGAATCAAGATGTTTAATTCCGAATCCTTACACGTAGGATTCACTGAGACGAAAAAAATTATGGTATTACACAAGAAAAGAAAAATCGCACTCGTAGCGCACGACAACATGAAAGCCGATTTGGCCGAATGGGTATCATGGAACTGGGAACTGCTGCTGTGCCACCATCTCATCTGCACCGGAACCACCGGCAAGATGGTCGCCAAGACACTCATGGAGAGACGCGGAGACAGCAACAACGGACGTTTCGATATCACGATGCTCAAATCGGGACCGTTGGGAGGCGACCAGCAGCTCGGCTCTATGATTGCCGAAGGCGAAATCGACGCCCTGATATTCTTCTGGGACCCGATGTCCGCGCAACCCCACGACGTTGATGTGAAGGCGCTGCTGCGACTCGCCACACTCTACAACGTTCCTACGGCCATAAACCGTTCTTCGGCCGATTTCCTTATCTCATCGCCCCTGTTCAACAACCATGAATACACCCCGGTGATGAAAGACTACAAGACATACATAGAACGGACTCTGAATCTGAAATAAAAAAGAGCGGCGGCACCGGAAAGTGCCGCCGCTTTTATCAAATGCCGCATCAATATTCGAGGCGGTAGCTGTACACCAGATTGTCCACGCAGACGTACGTAGGAGTGTTTATCCACTGCTCCGTGGCATCCGAGGAGGCGAGCGTGAAATCGAGACGGTCCACATCCGCAAGCGCCGTCAAATCGAGACGTGTCCACTCGTTGCAGATATACGTTTTTCCGTCACGGAAATCGGCCAGATAGAACTCTACCCTGCCCTTCTCCTGCTCGCCCTTATAACCGGCAACAGAGAGAAGAAACCAGTCCCCGTCCGCGAATTTCCTGGAAAATTCGGTTCCGTCACGCATGGCCAGAGCCGCATAGGTGGAGTTGTTGACGTATATGCACTTCATATCGGCCGACGGGACACGAAAACGCACACGCGAAGGCTCCATACCGTCGTAGTAGCATACACCGAATTTGTGCGAGCCGGCGGCACCGTGCTGCGCATAGACGCTGTACTGGTTGGCATATCCGCCAGTCTCCGTATCGGTACACGACGAGACGGCAAAGCCGTGCCAATAGTCGTAAGTCAGGTCATAAATATTTTCGAATACCGCCACATGCTCCGCATACGACGCATTGTTCATGAAACCCTCTGTCGTCAGTTCGGCATCCTCGAACGTGACGGCCGCTGTGGAATCCACATGGCCGCCATCCTTGTCGGTGTTGCACGACAGCAGCAGCGCAGCGGCCAAGGCAGATAAAAATCCGATTTTTTTCATAGTCATCCGTAGAATTAAGCGATGCAAAAATAGACAAAATAGTCTTACTGACAAAACAGGCCGGAAGCACGAGGCCTCCGGCTTGTCTCGTCAGCAAGGCAGTCTGCTTACTCTCCCGCCTGGGTAACCTTGAAGCGGAACAGAACAGTCTCGCTTCCCAGAGGAGTGACAACGACATCCAGTGCGCGTGCTGCGCCCGTATTGTTGGCCATAGAGGTCATCATAAGCGAACCGTCGTAGGAGACTCCGACGAAAATCCACTGGTTGTCCTCGTCCACCGGAGTCGTGGTTCCTGCGGCGCAGACCTTATAGTCCACCGAACCGTTTTTTTCCACATAGAACTCACCGAACGTGCCGGCATCATCCTTGTCCAGAGCAACAGCATACTCGCTGCCCTCGATAGGCTCGTAGTCCTCGTCATAGAAAACAACCTCGGTAGCAGGAGCTGCCGGCTGGTCGATAGTCACATAAACACCCTCCCAGCTCTCCTCGTCGTACTTGAACGTAAGCGAAGTCATGCGGTTGTCGGCACCTGCATTGGGCGAAACGGTTATGGTGACGGTCTGACCGCTGCGGCCGCTCGTCTTGTCGAGCGTATACCATTCAACCGGATTGAAATCGTCGTCGTACACCTGGTTCATGTCGCTCAGAAACCAGCGTGCGGCATTCGTGTTAACGGTCAGCGTTATGACAGTCTGGACGTCGGCTGCCGGACGTATGCAGAGCGTGCCGTACTCGCCCTCCTCGATACCCTCGCCGCTTACGCTGATGGTGTATTCGGTAGAGGTTCCGCGGCGCACGACAGTGAATTCAACCGGCTTCACCACATCGTTGTCCTTGACCGACACAACGAAAGTAGCGCTCATATCCTCCTCCGAAGTATTGGCACCGGGAATCACGCGGATGCTGTCCGAGTTATGAACGGCTGCGTCGCACCACGTAGCGCCGGTTTTCTCGGCAACGGCGAGTTCCTCCACCGGAGCATCGGTGGTGATTGCCACGTAGAATACCTCCTCCTCGTTGTCGTTAAGGACGATATTCGCATCTTCCGGATTAACCAGAGCGAGATTGTAGCTCGGTTTCTGCGGGGTCTTGGTCTCATTTTCCTTATCGCAGGCCGTGAAACCTCCGGCCAGCAGCATACCGCACATACCGAGTGCGACAGCTTTGAATGTTCTTTTCATAGGTATTAAAATCAGTTAATAAAAAACAATCGTACTTTATTTGGTCGAGAGCAATTTCTCGATTTTGACAATCTGATAGTCGTAGAACGCACGCGTACGTTCATCACCCGATGCACGGCGGCTCTTGTAGATGTTCATGATACGTTTGAGCTCCTTCATCGCCAGAGGACGGCCGACGCCTGCGGCGAGTTTCGGCAGCTCGAAATTCACCCTGTAATAAGAGACAGTCTCGTCCTTGACACCGTGCAAGCGGTCATGGCTGCAAAAACTTTCACTCGCCGAAGTCAGACGGTTGACAAACTCCTCACCGCGTTCGAGCGCCTCGATTTCGTCTTCAAGACCTGTGTACAATCCTCCGAAGCCCATCGGCTCGGGTGCTCTCGGAATAAGGTCCGCAAGAGTGGAGAGTTTGGTTATCATCGCGTTTTGCAGATTGACATCCTCGGTAGTCAGATTACGGCCTTGAAGCGTGTTAACCAGCACGGCGTCCACAGCATCTTTCAGATACCCGTCCAGAGTGTAGAGTCCGCTCTGGCCCGAGCGCTCACCCTCGAAAATAGCGCCCATGGTTCCGAAACCGAACATCTTGGATATCAGTCCGTACTGATAGTTGTCCAAATCGCTCGAAGCGTAACCTGTTATGTTCTGTATCTCGGGCGGCAGCAGCCACTGACGGAATGTCAGCGCCTGGTTGACCAGCCACTTCATGGCCTTCTTCTGAGTCTCTTTCGGAACATACCGGCGTGCGATGCCGGGCTTGCCGTCCTGCACGATATCCTCGAAGATTATACCTCCCAGATACGGATACACATGCGTATAATGGCGCGCATACTGGTTTGCGACGGCGTAGTATTTGATTTTTATGTTCATGTAATTCTTGTTCTCCTCGCGGCACCACTCTGCGATATTGGGCACGATTCGTTTCAGGTTGGCAATGGCATAGTCGCCCGCCTTCATGTGGTCGTTACCCAAATCCTCCGTCTGGTCGACCGGCGACAGTGTATTCATGAACTGCTGTCCGCCGAACTTGTACATCGGGTCACCCGATTTTTCGACTATCAGTGCGTTCAGCATAGGGTATTCATCCTCCGGAGTCTTGACATCGGGGAAGATACGGTAACCCCAGTTGATTGCATGCATATCGTAGACACCGATAATTGGCGGCACAAGTCTCACGCCCTTTTCCAAATCACCGGGCTGAGCCACATAGTTGTTGCGCGCATAGTCCATGATGCTCGGCGTCGTTCCATGCTTCTGGGTGAAAGACGGGCTGCGTAGCGAATCCACGGGGAAAGAGTAGCTGGCGCCCATGTTGTGCATAAGTCCCAATGTATGGCCTACCTCGTGCGATGCCACATAACGCAGGGACTCGCACATCACGTCATCATCGAATACCAGCTTGCGCGCACGTTCATCCACGGCCGCGGTCTGGGCGAAACGCCAGTTGTGCACCAGCGAGACGACATTGTGATACCACATCACGTCGGCGACCAGAATCTCACCCGAGCGCGGGTCCACATAGCTCGGGCCCATGGCATTGGCAATATCGGTAGCCACATAACGTATGCAGTTGAAACGGATATCGTCCGGGTCGAAATCGGTGCTGTCGGCCGGCGACGGATATTCACGCGCAATTATTGCATTCTTGAAGCCTGCGGCCTCGAACGCCTTCTGCCAATCCTCGACACCCTGCATGATGGCGCCTTTCCACTTCTCCGGGAAAGCAGAGTCCACATAATACACAATCGGAGTTTCGGGCTCGACCAGTTCGCCGGCGAAATATTTCTCCATATCCCCGGCCTTGGGCTGCAATCTCCAACGATGAATCAGCTGTTTCTTCTCTATGGCGTCCTTGTCCGAGGAGAAGTAGTTGTACATGGAGCTGAAATATCCCACTCGATTGTCCTGATAACGCACCGGCATCGGAACCTCCGGCAGCAGAAGTATCGAACGGCGCATATAGACCATATACGCGTTCGGGGTGCCGTGGAAGTTGAGGCGGCTGGTTATCTCGACATTGCGCTCGAAACTCTTGACCGAAAGGATTTTCGAGGCGGAAGCGTCGTATGTAGCGCTGCGCTGCGACATCGTGTTGGAGTTGAACTGCAACGGCGTAATCAGCTTGTCGTTGGACTTGAAGAAGTCCGTCATATCGGCAAGATAGAGCGAATCGCCGCGGAATGCCTTTATCTTAAAGCTCTTGATAATCGGCTCGCGGTTGTTGCGTACAAAAGCAGGCTCAATCTCGTCGCCCTCTCTCAGCCTGTTCCACGTCTGCACGCTGTGCATGTAAAGATTGGTGGTGTCGGCCGAAAGACGGAACATCATAGGCTCGCCCAGCATCTCGCCGGACGTACCGCTCGCATCGTCGCTGGTCTCCGACACACGGTTGGCAAGCAGATAGAGAGGCCCTATATTGTCGGGCGTTATCTCGAAGTAAATTTCGCCGCTTTTGGTCTGATAAACCTTGAAAAGACCGTCATAGCTCTCGGCGTCCTTCACGGCCTCGGCATACTTGTCGGGCTTTTTGCCGGCTGTCGAATCCACCTGTTCGGTTTCGCCTTTCTTCTTTTTCTTGCCATGCGGGGCCTTGCGCTCACGAGCCGAGGCGTCGAGCGCCAGCACCAAAGACAGACAACACGTTAGAGTGATGAATTTTCTTAGCATTTCTGTAAATTTAAATTATGTTTCAATAAGCTTTATAATACACGCTGTTGATTTTAAGCAGGCCCTCGTCCCACACGTACAGCAGTTCGGCATCCGCCCTGTCCGCCGAATCCGCAGTCCGGAATTTATACAGGACTCCGCTGCGGGACCTGGAATCGTCATATGTGGCGACATAAAAATTATCCTCGTACATCTGCGGCGAGACATAATCGTTGAACAGTGCCGTCACAGGCGCATCGAACTCCCTGATAAGAGTACACCTCTGCGGCGACTTCCGGAAATCGAGTCCGTAGAGCCTCGCGCCGACCGCATAAATCAGATAGCCGTGATTTGTCGTCATGGCAAACATCCGCGCCTGTCCGAAATCCGTCGCTGCATCCGAGACCGGATACCTGCCGTCCTTGGACACGCTGCCGCTGCGGTTGGCCGTCAGAGCATAGATATAATATTCACCCGACAGGACGTCGCGCATGACAGCCAGCGACTGTCCGCCGCTGAAAAACGAGTTGACTCCGGCGACAAGTTCCGCCCCCTGCCCGAAATCGCCGGCGGTAGACCAGCTGTACTCATCGGACAGCGCGTCGCCCAACGGCATGAGCCTGTAAGCGGACAATCCCGAGACATAACAGAACTCGCCGCGCTCCTTGTTATAGAACGCGAATGTCCGGACATCCTTCTGCCGGTGGTTGCAGAAAATGCTGCCGGCCACATCGAAGTTTGACATATTGTCGTACGTGTTTATCGGACTGCCCAACATGCCGGACTCTCCGACCACATAGGCATCATCGTCTACGATGATTATCTGCCGTTTGTCAGAAATCTTCTGGTTGTCGTTCATCACGCACACGGAGGCCTGCTCCGGGAAAGCGAACGAATAACGCAGGTGGGCATATGGTCCGGCACTGAAATTATCCCTGTCGAACTTATACGTTCCGCCGGCGGTACCGACATAGAGCCTCTCCTCGGACGCATACTCGTTATTGTCCACCCACACCATGTCTATCGGAGCGAGCTGCAATCCCTCTTCGGGCATAAGCGCGTCGCGGACCACAATCGTATCGTGACTCATGGAAATCATATCCATCTGCCCATGTCCGTTGCCGTCCTCGCCGGCAAGCAACAGCCCGACGGAATATATCGAGCGCACATTGAGCGGCACTCCGCGGCTGAATTCGAGTCCCGTGGAGTTATCCGTTATTTTCAGATAGAGGATATATGAATCCTGGCCGAGACGCACCTCGTAATCCAGATTGCGCTGCGTGCCCAGGACGAACCTCTGACCGCGCAGGAAGTTCTGCCCCACAGCCACCCAGCTGTAAGTGTAGTCTCCCGAATAGCTGCCGTCGAGCGTGAAACGTATCTGCGGCTCTATCACCAGACGGTCCACCGAAGTTCTCACATCGTACACGGTATCGAATCCGGCGTTCCCTATCACGGCTTCGTTCACATCCCTGTAATCGTAGTTGCCGCGGTCCCTGAAACAGCCGCACAACGACACGACAGCGGCAAACAGCAATATAAAGTATGACCTTCTCATCCCCTCCACTATTGATAAATGTAATCGCCGGCGACCATCTCCGTTCCGTCGTCTTCATATACGGTGCGGCCCTGCGCCTTCTGTTCTTTCAGGTAGCGGTCGAAACGCTGCCCCATGGTACGCCCCTTCGTTATGGAGAAGCGATAGTTGAAATCGCTCAGCTTCATGTCGAAAATCTCCAACAGCAGCTTCATCTTCTTCTCCGAGAACGGGCCGAAATATCCGACGCTGAAACCGGGCAGCTGCACATACTTGTCGCTTATCACAATCGAATGTTTCACGACGCTCACGCTCTCGGTCGACGAATTGCGCCAGACCTTTATCGGCAGCGAAAAATCATCGTTCGCCACAAGACCCACCGTAAGAGTCCGCTGCGTTCCCTGCAAAGACTGCGTGCGGAAAAAACGTATCGGAACCGCGGCGTAAACCTCCCCCGCACGCAGTGTATAATATTCCGGCAGCGGCTCGTAATCACCCGGCAGGACATCCGATTCGTCCTGTACGACCGCCACTTTAACATGTCTGTCATGCGAGGAGACAGGCCCCATGATTTTCACGAGAAGTTTAAACACCGAATCCCGGCTGTCGGTCACGATGAACGGCAGCGAGGAGGATTCCACATACATGGTATCCGTATTGAGCGCGGTGCTGCCCGCATTCATGGCGAAATAAACGCCGGCCACGCCCGAATATTCGGGAATCTCCGACTTGCAGCCGGCAAGAACGGCGGCCGTAAGCAGGCATGCGGATATGAATGATATATTTTTCATAGAATATGTTTTCGGCTAATCTCTGAATCCATCCTCGCTCTGCGGCAGTTCGAACAGATACCGGTCCGGCGTCATCGGAACATCGGGCTGCGTGCGGTCGTAAAGACGCGGTATGAACGGCGCATTCTTGCGTTTGTAATACCAGAACAGCTGCCCCTCACCGACAAACTCCCTGGCATACTCTTCCTCGATATAAGTCTCTACCGCACCTGCGACGGCCGATGTCTTGCGGGCCGAACGCAGGGTGTTGAGTCTTTCGCAGGCAAGAGGCATGTTCACCGGAGCTACCGCGGCGTAACACTCGGCCGCGATAAGATACATCTCGGACATGCGCAAGACGGGTATCATGTACGGATACTGCCGGCCGGAGACCTCCATGGCCTCGTACTTGACCATCGCCCGTATGTCGCTGCCCAGCACGTCGCGTTTGAGCTGCCACTGGCTCGTGCGCAAATCGCCCGCTTCGGGGTAGAGATTGGAATAACCGTTTTCCGAAACAGCCAGCAGCCTGTTCTTTTCAAGCGTATTCGAGAAATACTTCTCGTAGATGTCCTGTCCTCTCTTTGTGTTGTACACGGCAAACAGCACATCGGACGAGAGCACCCTGTCCTCGGCAGATACCGCAACGCCGCCGACGGCATCCTGTCCGGAAACCTGTTCGCGCGTGGAGAAGGGGAAGAAGCGCGATGCCTGCGCGATAACCTCCTCGGCCTGCCGGAGAGCCTCCCTGCGATAGTCGTAACCGAGATACATATTCACCCTGGCGGCCAGCGCCTTGACCGCAAAATAGTTCAGTCTCAGATTCCTGTAACCGTAAAGGTTGCGCCCGCCGTCGTCCGTCTCGTTCTTTCCGTCGGTTATCACCGGGTCGCACTGCGCCAGCAGACGCTCTGCCTCGCTCAAATCCTCCAATATACGGCCTGCCACCTCGCTGGCCTTCAATACCGGTCTGACCTGCGGCTGCGAGACATCGACATACGGTATGGATGCCGCGGCAGGAGCTATGCCGTATATGGGTCCGAAGATGCGGAACAGCTCGAAATGCAGCAGCGCCCGCAGTCCGAGACACTCGCCGCGGATAATATCATGGTCGCGCTCCGAAAGAACGCCGCGCCTGCTCTGGCAATATTCCAGAATCTGATTGACGTTCATTATCAGGAAGTAAGCCCTGGTCCATGTCTCCGAGACGGCAAGACGCTTTGCCTCGGCCTGATACAGTGCCAGCGAACCGAACGAATGGTTGTCCGTCTCGGTATTGTAGTATTGCGCCAGGACATCGAAAGTCGATGCTCCGAGCGTTCCCGAATACAGACTGGCGTTAACCAAATCTATATAGACTCCGTTCAGTGCGGTATAGAATCCGCTCTGGGTGCTGAAAAGTTTGTTTTCCAGCACACGGTCGTCCGAATCCACAGTCAGCCACCCCTTGCAGGAGGACATCGCCAGGACCGAAACGGCGAGAGACAGTATAACGTATATCTTTTTCATCATTGCAATCCTCACTTTTTTAGAATCTCAAACTCAGGCTGAGCGACACGCTGTTGGAGAACGGATACTCCGTACCCCGCTCCTCGCGGAAAGAAGCTATGCGCCATATATTGTTCATATACAGCCGTACGGACAAGCCCTGAATCTTAACCTTGCGCAGCCACTCGGCAGCCGTATCGTAACCGATGGATATGGATTCGAAACTCAGCACATCCTCGTCGAGCACGAAGCGCGACGACATGGGCGTCGAATCGAGATTGTCTATGGCCTTGAACTTCGCATTATCGCCCGGTTTCTGCCATCTGTCGTACAGAGCCCTGCGGTCCGCATTGTAATAAAGCTGACTCTCGCTCAGATTCTCCACCTTGTTGTACAGAGCGGAGGCGAACACCTGCGCCCCGACCTTGTATCGGCAGTTGACGGCAAACGACAACTGCTTCCAGTAGAACGAAGCACCGATTACGCCCTCCAAATCAGGATTGGTAGAGCCCACCTTCACCTCATCGCCCGCGTTATACTGGAACGTATAGCGGCCGTCCTTTGTTATGAACACCTCACGGCCGGTAGCCGGGTCTATACCGTTCGAGCGCACGGCCCAGATATCATCCGGACTTGCTCCGTCATAGTAGCGCCGCAAGACCTCGGAACTGCCCTGCTGGTTCATGAAATCGAGCCGGTCTCCTATTCCGGTATATTTCGACGTACTGTGCCTGAACGTGAAGTTGACACCGAGACGGCAGTTGTCGGTCCTCAGCGCCACGACATTCAGGTTACCCGAAAATCCCTGCGAAATCTGCCCGCCGAGATTCGTATAGGCCCTCTGCACACCGGAGGAAGGCGGCATGGAGACGGAAACGAGCAGCGGGTCCGTATCCTTGTAGTAATAGTCGAACGCAAAACGTATCCTGTTGTTCCACGCCGTGAAATCGACACCGTAGTTCTGGTCGAGAGTCTTCTGCCATTCGAGGTTCCTGTTGGCGAATTTCTGAACGATGGCGCTCTCTCCGAAGATGTTCGTGTAATCAGGATTATACACATAGATTCCTGACGACATGTAGGCGTCGAAGTTCTGGTTTCCGGGATTTCCTATCGAGAAACGTATTTTCAGGAAATCCACCCAGTCGGCCGTGAACCACTTCTCGTTGTTGATATTCCAGGCCAGACCGACGGACCACGTAGGCGAGAACATCTTCTGCGCGCCGAACACCGACGAGCCGTCCAGACGGAAATTGACATCGGCCATATAACGGTTGCGGTATGAATAGCTGGCACTGAGCAGAAAACCGGTATTGCGACTGCGGGATTTGCTGTAAACCGGTTTTGCGCCCTGGTCGAAACCGGCCGAGAAAGCCGGATTACGGTGATTGTCGCCCACGAATCCCGTAACATCGTACCCTCCGCGGCGCACATCCTTGTTGCTGAAATCCCAACTCAGATTCGCACTCAGATTGTGGAACTCCCTGAACAGCTTTCCGTAGCTGAGAACCACGCGGCCGTTATAGCCGAAATTCTCGCTGCGCGCCTCGCTGTAAAGGCCTCTCTTCTCGGCCACGCTGCCCGTAAAGTCGGGATGGGAGGGCGATTTGAAAGCCTCCTCGCGCGAGTTGCTCTGGCTTATGCCGAGTGTTCCGCGCAATGAGAATGCGCCCAGGAAGCGCCATGTCACATCGAACTGGTCGGACAGCGACACATCGTTTCCGTGCGAGGTATTGACGATTCCCAGCAGCGCCAGAGGATTGTATATCGAAGTTCCGGCGACATCCACCGATTCCAGAAGAAGCGGTGCTGTGCCGTCGTCGTTGCGTTTCCGGTAGTACGGATTGGCCTGTGCGAAACGGTCGAACGACACAGGCTCCTTGTCCGAATTGACAACGGACATGTTGAAATTGTTGGCGAACGTGAAGCTGCCCTTGCGGTAACGCACCTGTATGTTTCCGCCGACCAGCTCGCGGCCCGAGCCCTTCATGATACCTTTCTCGTCGCCGTAGTTCAGACCTATGCCGTACTGCATGTTCTTGTCGCCGCCGTCTATGTACAGATTGTGAGAGTGGTTGAACGCCACCCGCAGAGGCTCCGAGAGCCAGTACGAATCCACCCCGCTGCGGACGAGTTTCAGACGGCTGTTGTAAAGCTCGTCCAGGCGGTCCTGCTCCGGCGACTCGTTCTCCGTCCGGGAGGTATAGCGTCCGGCCAATCTTTCGAACCGCAGCTTCTCGGCGGCATTCATCAGATTGTAATCGCTCAAATCCGGGAACTGTACGGCGAAGGTTCCGGAATAGCTGACGCGCAGCTGTCCGGCCTCCGGCTTGACGGTCTCCACAACGATGACTCCGTTGGCGGATTTGGAGCCGTATATGGCGGTGGAGGCGGCGTCTTTAAGCACCGTGATGCTCGCCACGCGGTCTATATTCAGATTCACTATCGTCTCGATATCCACCTCCATGCCGTCCAGTATGAACAGAGGCTGGTTGGGAACATTGTCGTAATCGGACGATATTTCGCCCACGATGCTGGTCTTGCCGCGGATTTCCAAATCGGGCATCGTATTGGGGTCGGCTCCGCGCAATGAATTTTCGAGCATGTTGACAGCCGGTTCGAGAGTCCTCAGGCTCTGCAACAGATTGCCTGCGCCGACCATTTTAAGCTCCTTGCCGGTGAATGTGGATGCGGAACCGGTGAAGTCCTGCTTGTTGCGGTTGAATATGCCGGTCACGACCACATCGTCTATATTGGTCGTTTTCTCGACAAGCGTCACGACAACGGACTCCTGACCGGTAAACTCCACCTCTTTCGTCTCCATGCCGAGAAAGGCGAAACAGACGGTCTGCACCCCGTCCGGAATATTCTTCAAGACGAAGTTGCCGAACTTGTCGGTGGTGGTGCCGATATTCGGAGCGCTCTTTACGAACGCCACCGCGCCGACCACGCCTTTGCCGGCCTGGTCCCTCACCACACCCATAAGCGAGCGAGACGCGGTCTGCGAGCCCTGGGCATACATATGCGCCACAGCCGACAGAAACACCGAAAATATTATGAACCAACGGGTATATCTATGCATAAGCAATAAAAATTAATCCCTGCGGCATTATAAATCCGCCGAAATGTTGCAAATTTACGAAAAATTAATCATAGATTCCAAACTACGTAAACATGCGCAGCCGACAAAAATTACATAATATCATCATATATTCTTAACAATATAATAATTATCCCCGGAAAGATTTTGCAGCACACGGAATATCCGGTTATATTTGCGTTTCCGAACCGAAAGCAAGCCGTCATGAAAACAATCACGGAATCAGAAATAATACTCCGTCTCGAAGAGGCCGCGGACGGGAAATATGCCGCATTCAACAGAAAACTTATTCCCGGAGCCTTCACCATTCTCGGAGTGAGAATCCCGCGGCTCAGACAGATGGCAAAGGAGATAGCCGCGACAGACGCATGGCGCGAGTTCGTCCTCGGTCCGTCCACCGACCTGTTCGAAACAGGCATGCTGCGCGGGCTGACAATCGGATATGCGAAGACCGACATCGGGGAATACCTCAGCCTGCTTGCGGCATTCGTGCCGTCAATCGACAACTGGGCCGTCTGCGACTGCATGTGCTCAACGCTCGGATTCGTCAGAAAACACAGGGCGGCAGTCCTGGATTTCATCACTCCGTATCTGACCTCCGAAGCAGAATTCGAAGTTCGCTTCGCCGCCGTAATGCTGATGGACTATTACTGCGACGAGGAGTATATCGACCGCACACTCGACGCGCTCGACACCGTCCGGCATACAGGATACTATGCACGCATGGGTACGGCCTGGGCGCTTTCCATGGCATACGTGAAGTTTCCCGAAAAGACAGCGAGCTACATGGACAGCAGTACGCTGGACAACGCGACATTCAACATGACGATACGCAAAATCATCGAATCGCGCCAGACGACAGCGGAGCAGAAACAGGCACTGCGCGGCAAGATGCGGAAATAAAGAGTCCTGCCGCAGCTACACACCCGCTCCGGCTTCGGACCTGTACTGGCTCGGCGACTGCCCCGTCACCCTTCTGAACATTCTGGAAAAGTGGGCCGGATATTCGAATCCGAGGTCATAGGCAATCCGACTGACATCCTCGCCTGTCGCGGCCAGCCGGTGCTTGGCAAGCGACACGACATGCAGGGCTATCAAATCCTTCGGCGCCGTACCGGTCTCCTTCCGTATGAGGTCGCCGAAATATCCCGGCGAAAGAGAGGCCTTATCGGCAAAATAAGACACGGACGGCATACCGGCCATACGTGCCTCGCCCCGGTAATACTCCGTAAGCTGCTGCTGGAAACGGGCCACCACCTCGGAGTTGACCTTATGACGCGTAATGAACTGGCGGTCGTAGAAACGGTGCAGGTATTCAAGCAGGAGCTGTATATTGGCTGAAAGCAAAGCGGCCGAGTGGTTGTCGACCGGATGTTCAATCTCCTCGGAGATAAGCGCGAGACAGTCGAGAAATTTGCCTCTCTCGTCCTCGGAGAGGTGCAGCGCCTCCATCTCCGAATACCCGAAGAACCGGAACGAGGATATCTTCCCGCCCAGCGGAGTGCCGTAAATCAAATCGGGATGAAACATAAGCCCCACGACATCCGGCGCAAACTCCGTCCGCTCCATATCCACGTCGATGACCTGCCCCGGAGCGAAGCTCACCACCGTACCCTCCTGATAGTCGTAGCTGCGGCGGCCGTACCTGATCGAGCAGGCGGCTCCGTTTTTAAGAAAAAGGGCATAGACGCCATAATTCATACTAACATGATTTACGGCATGCTTCGCCTGTTTAAGGTCGATGACCGTCACGAGCGGATGACGCGTGGCCAGTCCGTAGAGCCTGTTGTAGGCATCTATCGAGTCGATATTTATCCGTCTGTTGTTCATGTCACAAATTTATGTCTTATTTTTCAATATTTCAGACGCATCTGCAATATTGGTACGCAAATCGACAATCCGTAACATCCTGGTAAGATATGAAAAACGTAAATTTGCAGTATGAAAACACAGATAATCACGACAGCGCTGACATTATGTACGCTGGCATTAAACACAAGTTGCATGAATAATACCAATACAAACCTGTCGCTGGCCCCCGGGGAGCATATAGAGATGACACAGCAGTGGGACAAGGTGTTCGCCAAGAGCGACAAGGTTCTACACAGTAAAATCACGTTCGTAAACCGCTACGGCATAACTCTTGCCGCCGACATGTACATACCCGAAGACGCTGCCGGACCGCTGCCAGCCATAGCGGTCAGCGGTCCGTTCGGCGCCGTCAAGGAGCAGTCGAGCGGACTGTACGCGCAGCAGCTCGCCGAACGAGGCTTCCTCACCATAGCCTTCGACCCGTCGTTCACCGGCGAAAGCGGAGGCATGCCGCGGCGTGTGGCCTCGCCCGACATAAATACGGAGGATTTCTCGGCCGCCGTCGACTTCCTGACTGCCAGACCCGATGTCGACCAGGCCCGCATCGGCATTCTCGGCATCTGCGGATGGGGCGGAATCGCAATCCAGGCAGCAATAAACGACCCGCGCATCAAGGCTACCGTCGCATCCACGATGTACGACATGACACGTGTGAACTCCAAAGGCTACTTCGACGGCGACGACTCGGCCGAAAAGCGCAACGCCACACGTGCCGCACTGGCCGCACAGCGCACCGAAGACTACCGCAACGGCTCTTACAGCCGCGGAGGAGGAGTCATAGACCCTCTACCCGACGACGCACCGCAGTTCGTAAAGGACTACCACGCCTATTACAAGACTCCGCGCGGCTTCCATCCGCGTTCGGGCAACTCGACCGACGGATGGAACACCACCTCCGCACTTCCGTTCCTGAACTTCAAGTTCCTCGAATATGCCGGAGAGCTGGAAAGCGCAGTACTCGTCGTACACGGCGACAAGGCCCACTCCTACTACTTCGGCCGCGATGCCTTCGCCCTGCTCAAAGGCGACAACAAACGGATGCTGACCGTGAAAGGCGCAAGCCACACCGACCTTTACGACAGGACCGACATCATACCGTTCGACGAAATAACCGGATTCTACAACGAACATCTGAAATGAAACGCGCACTGCTTACAACCGTTTTAATAGCAAGTTCAATCATGGCACATTCACAAAACCCCACAAAGACGACCGACCGCCCTTCGGACATACATCAGACGGCAGGGCATGAGCAACTCGGCTCCTTCGCGCCCAAATTCGCCGAACTCAACGACGATGTTCTGTTCGGCCAGGTATGGAGCCGCACCGACAAGCTCTCCCTGCGCGACCGCAGCATAGTCACCGTAACCGCCCTGGTGAGCAGCGGCATCATAGACTCCTCGCTGACGTACCATCTTCAAGAAGCCCGCAAGAACGGCGTGACACGCACCGAGATGGCCGAGATTCTGACTCAGGCGGCATTCTATGCCGGGTGGCCGAAGGCATGGGGCGCATTCCGCCAGGCTTTGGAGGTATGGAAAGACGATACCGATGCGGCCGACGCACGGCAGAAGTTCGAACAGGAGATGATTTTTCCGATAGGCGAGCCCAACGACGCCTATGCCAGATACTTCATCGGGCAGAGCTATCTGGCTCCGCTGTCTGCCGGCAAAACGAGCATAGCCAACGTCACATTCGAACCCGGCTGCCGCAACAACTGGCACATACACCACGCATCCGAGGGTGGCGGACAGATTCTTATATGCGTGGCCGGCAGAGGATGGTATCAGGAGTGGGGCAAACCGGCACGCGAGCTTCACCCCGGCGACGTAGTCGACATTCCGGCCGAGGTAAAACACTGGCACGGCGCGGCTGCCGACAGCTGGTTCGCGCATCTGTCACTGTCGCCCGACGGAAAAGACCTCTCCAACGAATGGCTCGAACCGGTAACCGACCAGCAATACGGCTCACTCTGAAAAAACGATGAAACGCATAACATATTTAATCACAATAGCGGCAGCGGCAATCGCAATCGCATCATGCGCCGCAAGCAAAAAGAGAAACGACATGAAACACCGGAGCAATATTCTCGTAGCCTATTTTTCCGCACAGGGACACACCGAGGCCGTCGCCCGAAAGATTGCCGCCGCCACGCATGGCGACCTGTTCGGGATTGAGCCGTCGCAGCCTTACACGGAAGCGGACCTCGACGGTTGGAACGACTCTTCACGCGGGACCCTCGAAGCCCGCAACCGCACATTGAGACCCGGCATTGCAAATAAGGTGGACGATTTCGCCGGATACGACACAATATATCTCGGCTTCCCGATTTGGTGGTACACGGCTCCGACCATAATCAACACCTTCCTCGAAAGCTACGACACCGATGGGAAAGTCATAATTCCGTTCGCCACATCCGGCGGCAGCGGCTACGGCGCGACAGAAAAGGATTTGCGCGTCTCAGCCCCATATGCAAGATTCCTCCCTGGCAGAGTACTGAACGGCATGGACGACAAACAGATTCGGGCTTGGCTGCAATCACTGTCCGAATGAAAACCGCAACATATCCGGTCCTCTGCATTCTTATAACAGGTCTGTCGCCTGCCCGGCCGACAGACCTGAATCGGCCACAAGCTGCCAGCAGCACCCGCATCGGCACTACGAGAAACACGGACAGACTCTCAGAAGCAATCGGTGACGGAGATTGAACGATAACATTCATCAAGAAATGACCACACAGGAATTTATAGAACACATGAATGCCGGCAAAAAGGTAACGGCCGGCTCCGAGGCGCACCAGGCCATGCACAGATTAAGCCAGGACGCCATACGGATTACTATGGACCTGAACAACACATATCGCACGCATGACGAAATAATATCCCTGATGTCCGAACTGACCGGAAGCCGGGTCGATGAATCATTCTGCCTCTTTCCTCCGTTCAACACCGACTGCGGCAAGAATCTGAGGTTCGGCAAAAGAGTATTCCTGAACTCCGGCTGCAAATTCCAGGACCAGGAAGGGATAACGATAGGCGACGACGTACTGATAGGCCACAACGTGGTAATCGCCACGCTGAACCACTCGATGAATCCCGACAGCCGCGCCGATATGGAACCCCGGCCGGTACGCATAGGCGACAAGGTATGGATAGGCTCAAACGCGACGATACTTCCGGGCGTCACCATCGGAGACGGAGCCGTGATAGCCGCAGGAGCAGTCGTTACCCGCAACGTCGACCCGCTCTCGGTTGTCGCAGGAGTACCGGCCAAACCTGTCAGAACTGTCGGGGAATAGGCCGCAGCCCTCTGCCCCGCCGGTCATCCGCAAACAAAACAGGAGCCATAACTTCCGTTATGGCTCCTGTTATGTCAATCACATGAACAAAAGGAACAGAATCGGAATCGCAAGTCCGACAGCGAACTCTATACCGCCCCGCCCCCACAGACTTTTGGGGCCTTTGAGCATCGCCAACCCGCTGACGGTAATCACCACGAGCGAGACAGCGAACACATCGGAAAACCAGGTCCACCATCTGGACGGATTATAATGCAGGCGGTTCATGGCTCCCAGCACAGCACGTTTTCTCACCCTCTCGTACATTACGGAGCCGTCCGACAAATCTATCTCCGCCGACGAGCCTCCGCGGTAGAACACCTTTATACGGTTGCCGTCGAATCGCGAATGACGCGTATAAACCTCATCGTCGCTTATCTGCGAGAGATACGATTCGAGCAGTTCTCTGCCGACCTGGCCGTCCTGCGGAAAGACGCCCTGCAACTGAATGTCGTATCGCGTGATGCTGTAATGCGGATTGAACTCTCTCTTATGGTTAAGACAGATGCCCGACACAGCATAGATTATTATCACGCCCGAAAAGAAGAAAGAAAGGTCCCTGTGTATCGAGCGGCACAGTCGGCGGAAAGCACCGCCGCGGCTATTGTTCGACATCGTAGGCATAGGTCGAAATCGTATAGTCGCTCCAATAGTTCTTGCCGGTACGTGCATACCGGCTGGCAATCGAATCCCGGAGCCATGCAATTTGCCCTTTCAGCATCTCGACCGCCTGCGGATTGGCGTCAGGCCCTTTCAGACTCTCGTCAAGACGCCTCTCCCAATCCTGCAAGAAGAGCGAGTCGACCCGCTGCTCCCGGAGCACGCCGTGAACCGTAACATACTGATATTTCAATCCGTCGTCGAACGATTTCAGGCTCAGGTCGGCAATAGCATTGACAGCGTTCAGGCTGTCTTCACCTATAAGCGTTATGTGTTCCGAACCGTGACCGCACACATCGGTGCAGAATCCGCGGACAGAAATGGAATCGCCGTCCTGCATCCGTTCGATACCTGCCGCCAGTGCATCGACACCGATAACGTCCGCCGTTTTAGGATTCCCGGCACATGCAATCATAAAGGCTGCGGCCCCGGCAAATAAAAATGTCTTTGAGAGTTTCATATCTTTCATCTGTTTTAATTTCATTCCGGGCCAAAGATACGATTAAGCGAGAGCAATGCCAAATTTATTTGAGCATTGCCGAGCGTGAGTATCTTCGACTGAAAGTCAACGATACGATTAAGAGAGGGCAAAAGCAAGCTCGCTTGCTTTTTGCCGAGCAGGAGTATCTAAGGCAGCAGGCCAAAGATACGATTAAGCGAGAGCAATGCCAAATTTATTTGAGCATTGCCGAGCGTGAGTATTTTCGACTGAAAGTCAACGATACGACTAAGTGAGGGCAAAAGCAAACTCGCCCGCCTTCCGCCGGGCGGGAACATCTCAGACCGAAGATACGACTGAGAGGAGACAACGGAACAACACCGTTCACAGGTGCCGGACACTGCCGCGCCATGCCCTCAACTCTTCCTCTGAAAACCCGGCTATCGCCTTGTCGAGTTCACGAAGGATTGCCGCCTTGTCACCGGGCAGCACCCCGACGACAGGCACCGTATTCGAAATGTGATTAGACATAATGCAGGTGTCTATTTCAAGATTGTCAATCAATGTCCTCACCTCCACCAGCCGCTCAATCTCCGGTTCCTCGACGTATTTTCCGGCCTCTATCTCACCGGACAGCTGCGACTGCGGGGAAACGGTCAGCGACACTACGTTGACGATAAACGGATGCAGCCTGTTAAGCACTCCTGCCGTGACCGCAGCCGATTCTTCACCCGTTCCTTTGCCACCGAGCCCGTTCAGATAAACGACATTGTATCTTATTCCGGCTTCATCGCACTTGGCAAGCTGTTCCAGAATATCCGCAGCACGGTATCCCTTGTTCATAAAATCGAGTGTGGCATCATGGGCTGTTTCCATACCGATATTTATGTTGTCGAGTTTCATGTGCCTTAGATGTCTGAGTTCCTCGACGCTTTTGGGCGCAATGTCGGTAACACGGGCGAACATGCCGAACGAAACCATCTCCGGAAGATACCTGCGCAACAGAATGGCGATGTCCATCAGATGGTCGTAACTGAGAGCGAACGGATTGGCCCCGGTAAGATACACCCTTCGAGCACGAGGCTGCCATTGACGTATGACCTGCAAGTCCTCCTCCACCTCGGACAAAGGCGACATTCTGAACCGTGTGCCATGGTAAAGGCTGCAAAATTTACACCTGTGCCATGTACAGCCCGAGGTGACTTGAAGAAGCTGCGAATTGGCCTCGTAGGGAGGTCTCCATATCTGACCTGTGAAATGTAGCTTGGGATACATCATATCTCGATTGTTTTTTGTAATTTTACACCGCGAATTTATTAGACAATAAAAAGAGCTACAATAACTTACCGAAAGGTTCGGCCCTTACCGGAAAGTTAGTTTCGCTGTTAGGCAACCTGTTTCACCGTCCGGATATGGCAAAGAAATTAGACTACGACTATTGCAAGGCAGCCCCGATGCTCGAATGGCTCGGCAACAAATGGGCTTTGGCTGTTCTTTTGAAGATTGCCGAGAGCGAGCCGGTACGCTTCAACGAACTGTACCGCAATATACCTTCCGTGTCGGAAAAGGTACTCTCGCAAATCTTGAAGCAGTTGACAACCGACGGACTGATAAACCGCAAACTGTTCCCGGATGTTCCTCCGCGTGTCGAGTATTCCGTCTCGGAGCTGGGGCGGTCTCTGCTCCCGCATATAGAATCTCTCATGACATGGGGACACGAAAATTTCGATAAAATAATGATTAACCGCCAAAACAACAGATAACGATGTTCATAGCAATCCTCACATACAAAAAGCCTCTCGCAGATGTCGACCGCTTCCTTGAAGCGCACTGCACTTATCTGGCAGAGCATTATGCTGCCGGAGATTTCATCGCATCAGGACCTCAAACCCCGCGTGTCGGAGGGGTGATTATAATGAAAGCCGACAGCCCCGAAACCGTCCGTTCAATCATCTCGCAGGACCCGTTTCACATCAATGACATAGCCGACTACCGGATTGTGGAGTTTACTCCGACAATGTTCTGCAACTCCGATTTACAAAAAATACTGGCATAATCGAATCGTCCGTCCGACAGATTTTGCCGGTTCGGTATTGGCAAACGTCTCTTTATTTCCGGCTTCCGACATGAATCCGGCCGGTTGGCCCGCCTCCGACTTTTTAATTTTACGGTAAAAAAATACGGAAAATCCGCTACAAAAGAGTGTCGGAACTTAGGCAGCTCGCGCTCCGCGCGACGCCTCGTAACCGTAGAAGTTCATGTCGGGATAAGTAGTTCAGTACATTTTCCGTCGCCTCGGGTCGCGGTTCCGGCCACCATTGTCTCTTTTTACGTATTGTGTTTTCGCCAGCTCTGCCTCCACAGGCTGCGGACCGTGCGAGCAATAACTTCCCCCTCGCAGACTCACTAAACTTTTTCCGCAGGCTACGACTCGCATCCTGCAAGACTAAAACAAATACTACCGAAAAAAAGAGCCGCTTTTACAAGCGGCTCAGATATTGTTGTCTCCTGTAAAGGAATTACTCCTGAACGTTCTCCTCGACAGGTTCACCCTCTGCTACGACAGTGAATTTGATTTCTGCCTTCACAGCGCGGTGCAGACGTGCGGAAGCGACATACTCGCCGACAGTCTTCACGGCCTCTACGGTGATATCTTTCTTATCCACCGTTACATCCTTGGCAGCCAGAGCCTCGGAAATCATGGCGGTGGTCACAGAACCGAAAATCTTACCCGACGAAGCGGCCTTGACCGTGAATACGAGCGGAAGATTTGCGATTTTATCGGCAAGAGCCTGAGCGTCGGCAAGAATCTTGGCATCCTTGTGAGCGCGCTGTTTCAAATTCTCGGCCAAAACCTTCTTTGCAGCTGCGGTAGCAGCCTTGGCATATCCCGAAGGAATAAGGTAGTTGTTGGCATATCCGGGTTTTACGTCGACGATGTCGTTGGCGTAACCCAATTTCTCTACATCCTTAATAAGAATTATCTGCATGTCTTCTCCTCCCTTATTTCATCATATCGGTTACGAACGGAAGCAGGGCGAGGTGACGGGCACGCTTAACCGCCTGTGCTACTTTTTTCTGGAATTTCTGCGAAGTACCGGTAAGACGGCGGGGCAGAAGTTTGCCCTGCTCGTTGAGGAACTTCTTCAAGAATTCAGCATCCTTGTAATCGACATACTTGATGCCGAGTTTTTTGAAACGGCAGTATTTTTTCTTTTTAACATCCACCGAAAGCGGATTGAGATATCTGATTTCAGATTGTTGCGGTGCGGCCATGACTACTCCTCCTTGTTAGATTTGTTAGCAAGTTTAGCGCGACGCTTTGCAGCGTACTCGACGGCATACTTGTCTTGTTTGAATGTAAGGAAACGAATCACACGCTCGTCGCGGCGATACTGCGTTTCGAGAGCTTCTACAATCGAGCCTTCGCCCGTGAATTCCATGAAGAAATAGAAACCGGTGGTCTTTTTCTGAATAGCGTATTCGAGTTTTTTCAAACCCCACTCTTCAAAATTGACAATCTGACCGCCGTTCTCGGTGATAACCCCCTGGAATTTGCCTACTACCTCTTTTACCTGCGCTTCTGAGAGCACGGGAGTGGCAATGAAAACGGTTTCGTAATTGTTCATAAATGACTGTTAATTAAAATTCTTCGCATTAAATGCGGCGCAAAGATAACGATAATTTATTTAAACGCAACATTTTTCGGCTACAATTTACAGCAGACGGTCTATCTGCGCGCATATGCGACCGAAGATTTCGTCGATTGTGCCCAGTCCGTCGATTGCCGCATATTTGTTCTGGCTGCGATAGAAATCGGCTACCACGGCAGTCTGCGCGTTGTAGACATCTATCCGGTTGCGAATCACGCTTTCGTCGGCATCGTCGGCACGGCCGCTGTCCTTGCCGCGCAGCAGCAGACGCTGCACGAGTTCCTCCTCGGGAACCGAGAGTTCAAGCATGACATCCACCCTCAGTCCGTTCTCATTCATTATCTTGTCGAATGCCTCGGCCTGAGCGGTCGTACGCGGGAATCCGTCGAAAATGTTTCCTGCGCAGTCGCCGTGCGACTTGACATACTCGGCAATCATGCCTATGACCAAAGAATCGGGCGCCAGTTCGCCGCGCGAAATATAATCCTGCACGCTGCGGCCCATCTCGGTTCCGCGGCGAATCTCGTCGCGAATCACCTCGCCGGTGGAAATATGGTTTATGCCATACTTTTCAGAAAGTCGGGCAGCCTGGGTACCCTTGCCGGCACCCGGAGCGCCGAAAAGCACTATGTTTATCATCTCGTCGAAATATTTGTTTAGTACGTTTCTTCAATCGCAGCAGCCTCCCGGCCGCATCCGAGTGCCAAAATTAGGCATTTATTTTGGGGCTGCAAAAAAAAACGCTACATTTGTGAAGAATATAACAGGCTCTGTTCACATGGATAAGAAACGCACCGAAATAGCATCTCTTGGTGAATTCGGTCTCATCGACCGCATAACGGGTAATCTCAAAATAAAAAACAGCTCGACGGTCCGCGCCGCAGGCGACGATGCCGCAGTCATCTCGGCCGACGGGGATTCATACACGCTGCTGACGAGCGACCTGCTTCTGGAAGGCATAAATTTCGATTTGACATATTTTCCGCTCACGCACCTCGGCTACAAGGCCATCGTCATAGGCTGCAACGACATTCTGGCCATGAACGGCACCCCGACGCAGGCGACGGTGTCGATAGGCGTCTCTGCGAAGATATCGGTCGAACAAATCGACGAGTTATACAAAGGTATAAGCACGGCGTGCGACGAACTGGGCATAGATTTGGTCGGCGGCGACACTTCGGCCTCGCTCACGGGTCTCGTAATATCGGTAAGCGTTCTGGGAAGCGTGGCCAAGGAGAGGATAACATACCGCAGCGGAGCCAAACCCAACGACCTGATCTGCATAACCAGCGACCTGGGTGCGGCATACATGGGCCTGCACCTGCTCGAACGCGAACGACGCGCACTTGCCGGACAGGACAATCCGAAGCCTCAGTTCAAGGGATACGAATATCTGCTCGAACGGCAGCTCAGACCGCGGGCACGCAAAGACATAATCGAACTGCTGGGCGAGGAGGACATCATCCCGACATCCATGATAGACATATCGGACGGTCTGGCGTCGGATATTTTACAGATATGCAAGATGTCACAATGCGGAGCCAGAATCTACCTCGACCGTCTGCCGATTGCCAAACAGACATACGCCCTGTGCGAGGAGATGCACGCCGACCCGGTGGTCGCGGCGCTTAACGGAGGCGACGACAACGAACTCCTGTTCACCGTTCCGCTATCGCTGCAAGAGAAGGTAATGCGTCTTGGCGGCGGCGTGGAGGTCGTAGGACACATCACGGAGCAGGACAAGGGCGCGGCGCTCGTGACACCGGACGGCAGCGCGATAGTAATCAAGGCGCAGGGATTCCACGGCAACTAACGGCCGCAGAACCGGCTCGCCGCATCAGCACCGCAAACCGCCCATCCGGAAACGCTCTCTACTCGGAGAGCCGCTCCCGCCACGCATCCGGAACCGGCACAGACGCTTGGGCGGCAAAATCGAAAGCCACAAGCACAGAGGTGCTCTCCGTCAGCACCTCATGTTCACCGCCGGGCAGCATGCGATAGAGCTGCTGGAAAACCGTCAGGCTCTTGTTGCCTATATGCGCCAGGCTCGTGCTCACCCACAAATCGTAATCCCAGAGCACCTGCCCCATGTAATCCGTTTTCGTAGAGACGGCAAGCGCGCGCACGTTGTCGGACAGAATATCCACGCCGAGCATATTCTGGAAAAGTTCCGTTTTCCCGACGTCGAAATACTGCTGCTGGCACACGTTGTTGACATGTCGGAACACGTCGATATCGTCGAATCTTTTCTGTATCCGCGTATGAATCGTCTTAGGCATAATCTATTCTCTTATAATCCGGAACTCTCCGCTCTCCCCTATCGCTATTATCGACGACGGCCGGCCGGTAGGGCTTCCCTCCGCCGTGCGCGAGACCACGTAATCGGCGCCCGACAGAATCTCGTCGCAAATCTCGTCGAAGCGCAAGGCCGCAGGCTGTCCCGAGATATTGGCCGAGGTGGAGACCAAAGGACGTCCCAGCGCACGCAGAAGCGCCTGGCAGAACTCATGCTGCGGGACACGCACGCCTATCGTACCCTGCTCCGGTATCAGATTGGGCGCCACCCCGTGTCCTCCCGGCAGCACCAGCGTAAGAGGCTTGTCGGCAAAGGCGATAAGGTCCCATGCCACCTCGTTCACTCGCCCGGTATGGCGGGCGACCATATCCGCATCCGACGCAAGAACCGTCATGCTGTGTTTGTTCTCCGATTTTTTCAGTGCATATATCCTGTCCACCGCCTTCCGGCATGTGGCGTCGCAGCCTATGCCCCAGACCGTATCGGTCGGATAGACGATTATTCCGCCCTCGCGCAGAACCTGTACGGCACGCAAAACCTCCTGCTTCATAATTTCAAACAAAATTTACGCAAAGTTAGAAAATTTTGTATTTTTGCTGCATCATTTGTAAATAATAACCCTCTAAGCAAAGAATCATACTACAATGGGAAGAGCTTTCGAATACCGCAAGGCACGTAAATTCAAACGCTGGGGACACATGGCCCGTACGTTCACCAAAATCGGAAAAGAGATAGAAATAGCTGTAAAGGCGGCAGGACCCGACCCAAGCGGCAACACGAGGCTCCGCATTCTGATTCAGAACGCAAAGGCCGAAAACATGCCCAAGGAGAACATCGAACGCGCCATCAAGCGTGCGACGGAGAAAGACACCGCCGATTACAAGGAGATGGTGTACGAAGGATACGCTCCGTTCGGAATCGCAATGCTCATCGAGACCGCGACCGACAATACCACCCGTACCGTAGCCAACGTGCGCAGCTACTTTAACAAATGCGGCGGAACGCTCGGCACCAGCGGCAGCGTGGCATTCATGTTCGACCACAAATGCGTCTTCAAGTTCGCCAACACCAAGAATGCCGACCCGGACGAGCTCGAACTTGAAATGATAGACCTCGGCGTCGACGAATTCTATGTCGAGGAGGACGGAATCACTGTCTACGCTCCATTCGACGCCTATGGCAACATCCAGGAGTGGCTCGAAACGGCCGGTTATGAAATCATCAGCGGCGAGTTCACCCGCATCCCGACCGATGTCAAGGAAGTCACACCCGAACAGAGAGAGTCTATCGAGAAACTCATCGAGAAACTCGAAGACGACGACGATGTGACCAATGTGTACCACAATATGAAGGAGACGGAGGAAGAGGAGTAGACAAAATCCCGCATAAATTTCCACAAAACACGCCCGGCAGTGGATGCCGGGCGTGTTTTTTATTCAGACATATCTTTTCCGCCTCCCGCAATCGGCGGCCGGGCACCGCACTAATACTCGCAGTAGACTTCCAGCACCGTTCCGCTGCCTGAGAACCTCACACCGGGCTGCTGGGCCGGCACAAGAATGACATCCTCCTTTTCAAGCGTCTCCACGGCTCCCTGACACTCCAACGTCAGGCGTCCGCCGACACATATATATATAACGAACGAGTCGAGTATGGAGAAGTCGCGCTCCGCAGCACCGTCCACCTGCAACAGATTGGCCGTAAAATAGGGGCACCCGACAATCTTCACTGCACGGTTCTTCTCCGGCGCCTTCGTAAGCACATAATCCGCATCGGAATCGAAATCTATGGCATCGACCGCGAGCGACGTATGCAGCTGACGCGGAAGATCGTCGGAATCCACACGGTTCCAGTCGAAGATGCGATATGTAATATCCGACGTCTGCTGTATCTCCACGACCTTGATACCCTTGCCTATCGCATGAATAGTCCCGGCAGGAATGAAGAACGCATCGCCCGGATGCACCTCTATCTGCCGGAGAAGCTCAGGCAGCGTCCCGCGCACCACGGCATCCAGATAGTCGTCACGCGTCACACCGGGCTTGAATCCGAGATATATAGAGGCCCCGGGGTCGCACTCGGTAACATACCACACTTCGGTCTTGCCGTATGAACTGTGACGCTGAGCGGCCAGCTCGTCGTCCGGATGCACCTGAATGGAGAGCAACGCTGCGGCATCTATGTGCTTGACCAGCAGCGGAAATTCGATTCCGAATCTGTCATACACCCGCTCGCCGACCAAATCGCCCATATAAACCTCGACCATCTCCTGCAAGTCGTTGCCCTTGAACATGCCGTTGCTCACGACGGACAGGTCGCCCTCGACTCCGGATATCTCCCAACTCTCGCCGTAGTGTTTGTTCACAGAGGTTCGTCTGCCGCACTTTGCGGCCAGGGATTCCCCGCCCCAGATGCGCTCTTTAAGTCTCGGTCTGAATCTCAGAGGATATAGTGCCATAACAATTCGTTCTTTCTCTAATAAATACGGTGTTTCATTCCGGCAAAATTCAAAGGTAATCAAATTTTGTTTAACGGCAATAATCAAGCGCGTTTTTATAGCGCAACATGGCACAACTATTGACACTCCATACTCGTATCATAATTCGACAACATCATGAAAAAACTATCTATTTCATTGCTGCTGGCCCTGTCGTGTCTGGCGGCGCACGAATCCGACGCATGCACGCGCGCCGTATATCTCGGTCCCGGCTCGACCGTCATCACCGGACGTACCATGGACTGGAAGACCGAGATTCCGACCAATCTGTACATATTTCCGAGGGGGATGCACCGGGCGGGTGCCGACACCGGGAACACCGTGCACTGGACTTCGCAATACGGCAGTCTCATAGCCTCGGGATACGACATGGGCACATCCGAGGGCATGAACGAGAAGGGGCTGGTGGTAAACCTGCTCTATCTCCCGGGAACGGTATACTACACGGCGGGCGACAACCGTCCCGTTCTCGGCATAAGCGTATGGGCGCAATACGTGCTCGACAACTTCGCCTCTGTAGCTCAGGCGGTCGAGGAGCTTGGCAAGGATGAGTTCAGAATCGACGCACCGGCGATGCCAGGCGGCGAAAAGTCCACCATGCACATGGCCATATCCGACCCGACCGGCGACAGCGCCATACTGGAATACATCGACGGCAAGCTCAACATATACCACGACAGACGGTACCAGGTGCTCACAAACGCTCCGGCGTACAACTACCAGATAGTGATGAACGACTACTGGGAGCAGATAGGCGGGCTGAACGTCCTGCCCGGAACCAACAAATCCCCGGACCGCTTCGCCCGAGCCTCGTTTTACATAAACGCCGTACTGAAAACAGCCGACGAGGCCACGGCCGTACAGACCGTGATGAGCGTGATGCGCAACGTCTCCGTGCCGCTCGGAATATCGACGCCTCAGAGTCCCGAAATATCCTCCACACGCTGGCGCAGCATCTCGGACCAGAAAAACAAGGTATACTACTACGAGCCGACACAAAGTTTCGGAGCGCTCTGGGTTGACCTTAAAAAAATAGACTTCTCGCCCGGAGCGAAGGTGAAAAAACTCGACCTCTCCTCCGGAAAAACCTACACGGGAGACGCCCTGGAACAGTTCCAGAACGCCGCACCGTTCAAATTCCTTTTCGAAACCCCGCGCATGCCGCAATAGAGGGCAGACCGCAAAACGGAACTCCGCAGCACGGTCCGAGCTGCCAAGCCTAAAAAAACCGCAAATCGATTTGCGGTTTTTTTTATTCATTTCCGACAATTGTGTTACCTTTGCCGACAGGTATAACAAAAAAACTACTTCCGACATGTTCGACATTCTTTCAATAACATGGGACGCGAATCCCGTGATGTTCAGCATAGGAGCGCTGGAAATACGATATTACGGACTTACATGGGCCCTGGCCATAGGACTCGGCGCATGGTTCTTCACCCGGTTCGTCCAGAAAGAGAAACTGCCCGAAAAGGTCGCCGACTCGATATTCTGGTACGGAACCCTGGCCACAATCATCGGTGCCAGACTCGGCCACTGTCTGTTCTACGAACCGTCGTACTACATGTCGCACCCGCTCGAAATCCTCAATCTGCGCCAGGGTGGACTTGCAAGTCACGGCGCAGCGATAGGTCTGCTAATCGGCCTGTGGCTGTTCTCACGGAAAAACAGGCTGCCGTATATCTGGGCTCTGGACAGAATAATGCTGGTCGTGGGCATAGGCGGCGCGCTCGTAAGAATCGGAAATCTGATGAACTCGGAAATCTACGGCATCGAGACATCGCTCCCGTGGGGATTCATCTTCGCGCGCAACGGTGAGACTCTGCCCAAACACCCGACACAGATTTACGAGGCTCTCTGCTATATAATAACATTCGCCGTCGAACTGTGGCTGTACTACCGCAAGGATGCCGGACGGCGCTACCCCGGCATAATGTTCGGTGTGGGACTTATCGGCGTCTTCCTGACCAGGTTCTTCATCGAATACATAAAGAATCCGCAGGAGTCTTTCGAGACCGAAATGTCGCTGCTGATGGGACAATGGCTCAGCGTGCCGTTCATAGCGCTCGGCATCGCGATAATAGTCTGGGCCGTGGTCAAACATAAAAAACAGCGATGAACGCAACGGACAAAATCGTTCGCGCCGCACTGCTCCGCTACCGGAAAATCTTTCTTCCGGGCGCAGGGACTCTGTACATAGAATACAAAAGCGCGGAAAAAGTCTCGCCGCAGCTGTTCATGCCGCCGTGCAACGGACTCGTCTTCACGGACAGACAGTTACCCGGCGCACCGTCCGCAGTCGACGAGATTGTATCGCATAGCCGCCTGTCCGAATCCCAGGCTCAGGAGCTGTACTCTTTCTGGCTCAAAGAGGCGCGTGGCGCCGACGGCAGCATACATATAACAGGCGTAGGAACCGTATCCGCAAAAGGAATCGAAACCGACGAAACTTTCGGCAGGCTGCTCAATCCGGCAGGCAGGCAGTCCGTAAAAATAAAGACACGAAAAAAGACCTCGACCGTCGCGGCGGCCTCCGTTGCTGCGGCAGCAGTCGCCGCAGCATGTATATGGGGCATATGCGAGTACCGGACATCCTCAACCGCAGGGACCTCAGTTGCACAGGAAACAATTTACCCCGGACCGGATGCACAGCCACCCGTTCAGCAAACGGACAGTGCAATCGTCGCGGAGAGTCAGGCTGTGCAGACGGCGGATACGACACTCACACGGACAGTGCCGGCAGAGCAGCCCGACACAACGGAATCTGCCGGGATTCATTACATAATAGCCGGAACTTTCTCGATAGAGGATAACGCAGACAGATACATATCGCAGTTGCAGGAAAAATTTCCGGACCTCGAATGCGTGAAGATTCGACTTTCGTCAAAACGCTGGATGGTTTCCATCGCCTCCACGCAGGACTCCGACAGAGCCCGCAGGCTGCTTTCGGAACTGAGATACGTGAAGCCCGACCTGTGGATTCACACAGCGCTCAATCGCTGATACGCTCCCTGAACGTAAAATATTTCGCCATCAGAAAACTGTACAGCGTACAAATGAGCGACGTGAGCACCATCGACGGCGTGGCATATATGCGGCAGACCTCCACGAACAGTTTTATAAGGACATAATTGAGGGCAAGCGAGCCTGTGACGGAAAGCGCATACCGGAACAGTTGCGTCCCGCTGCGGAGCTCGGAGCGGCGGAACGCCACGTTGCGGTTCAGCCAGAAACCGTTGAAAAAAGTTATCGGAAAAACGATGCACATCGCCGCCACATGTGCCGAAATCACGACGAATCCCAGATTCAGCTCCCGCGCCGAGAGGATATAATGATATATCAGATAATACAGGACCGCGTTCCACAGCAGATTCATGCCGCCGCATGCCGCATAGCGGAATATCTGCTCCGGCACTATCCGTCTTAACGGCGGCAGGTAGAACCAGTCTATCGTCCGGGTGAGTATTTTGGCAAGTCCGTTCATATGCGCTACCGCTTCAAGACTTCCTCTCTCTGTTTTTGCAGTGCGTACATCATGTCGCGGTACTGGGCCGCCTGCATGAAGTCGAGTTTCTTGGCCGCCTCCTCCATCATGGTACGGGCCTGCTCTATGCGCTGCTCCAAATCCGAGGCGCTGTACGCTCCACGGACATCGGCCGCCATGTCGGTCCGGGAGTGCGAGAAGTCGTAAACGGTTCCGGCCGAGCTGCGGTTTTGTCCCGCAAGGGCCATATGACCCGACTTGGTAGCCTGACGCGGAACGATATGATTCTCCATGTTGTACCGAATCTGCTTCTCTCGGCGGCGGTTGCTCTCCGCTATGGTCTCACGCATGGCATCGGTCCGCTTCTCGGCATAGAAAATCACATTGCCGCCTGCATGACGCGCCGCACGACCGGCAATCTGGACAAGCGAACGTCTGTTGCGCAGGAATCCCTCCTTGTCGGCATCCATAACTACGGCGAGCGACACTTCCGGCAGGTCGAGTCCCTCGCGCAGAAGATTGACGCCGATGAGCACGTCGAACATTCCGGCCCGCAAATCTTCAAGAATCTGCACGCGTTCCAGCGTATCCACATCGGAATGGATATACCGGTTGCGTATGCCGATGCGGTCGAAATACTTGGAAAGCTCCTCTGCCATGCGTTTGGTGAGCGTCGTGACGAGAACCTTCTCGTCACGTTCGGCACGGATGTTTATCTCCTCGATTAAATCGTCTATCTGATTGTCCGTAATCTTCACCCTTATCGGAGGGTCGACGACACCCGTCGGACGTATCACCTGCTCCACCACGACGCCCTCGCTCTTTATAAGCTCGTAGTCGGCAGGCGTGGCGCTGACATATATTGCCGTGCCCATAAGGTCCTCGAACTCGTCGAATTTGAGAGGGCGGTTGTCCGTGGCGGCGGGAAGCCGGAAGCCGTAGTCGACGAGATTCGTCTTACGCGCCCTGTCTCCGCCGTACATGGCGTGCACCTGCGGCAGGGTGACATGGCTCTCGTCGATGACCATCAGATAATCCTCCGGGAAATAATCGAGCAGGCAGAACGGACGCTGCCCCTCCTTGCGGCCGTCGAAATAACGCGAGTAGTTCTCTATTCCCGGACAATACCCCATCTCCTTTATCATCTCCACGTCGTACTCAACCCTCTGTTTGAGTCTCTGCGCCTCGGTAAGGCGCCCTTCCGACTCGAAATATTTCAGGCGCAGCCCCAAATCCAGCTGTATGTTGCGCAGCGCCTCGGCAGTGCGCTCTTTCGTGGCTATGAAAAGATTCGCAGGCGAGATGCGCACGCTCTCCACAGTCTCTATCTTCTGACCGGTCGACGGCTCTATCAGCGCAATCTGCTCTATCTCGTCGTCGAAGAACATTATGCGGTAGCACGTCATTCCGTATGCAAGCATGACGTCCACAGTATCGCCGTTCACACGGAATGTCGCCGGCTGCAAATCCTGCTCGGTGCGCGTATAGAGTATGTCCACCAGATTATACAGCAGCTTGCGCTGACTTATGACCTGCCCGACTGTCAAATCCACGGAACACGAGTGGAAATCCTCCGGATTGCCTATGCCGTATATGCACGAGACGCTGGCCACGACAAGCACATCCCTGCGACCCGACATCAGCGACGCCGTAGCGTGCAGACGCATCTTGTCTATCTCCTCGTTTATGGCAAGGTCCTTCTCTATATATGTATCCGAAGCCGGAAGATAGGCCTCCGGCTGATAATAGTCGTAATACGAAACGTAATATTCGACACAGTTGTCCGGAAAAAAACTCTTGAACTCGCTGTAAAGCTGCGCGGCAAGAGTCTTGTTATGGC
>CAYXGF010000015.1:0-33064 GCA_964464465.1 uncultured Alistipes sp.
GATAGAAACAGATGCCCAGAGCGAACATGTTCTTGCATTTCACCACACTCTTGTTGTCCAGCCCCATGCCTTCGAGAGCGTCCCTGGTCATGGAGGTGATGTCCGGAATCACGATATTGTAATCCTGCAAACCGAGCTCGGCAATCGGGTCGAGCGTCTTGAATCCGGCTTTTGCGATATGCTTCTCGTCGAGCGTGTCGCCGTCTATTATCACCGTCGAATCCGGTTTGAGCCATTTGGCATTGGCTTTCAGGGCCGCAGGATTCATGGCCACCAGCACGTCGCAGTAGTCTCCCGGAGTAATCATCTTCGTGCTGCCGAAATGCACCTGGAAACCGGATACACCGGCGACAGTTCCCTGCGGGGCGCGTATTTCGGCCGGATAGTCGGGAAACGTCGAGATACCGTTGCCGAAAAGAGCGGAGGTATCCGAAAACAGGGTTCCCGTAAGCTGCATTCCGTCGCCCGAGTCGCCCGAGAAACGAATCACAACATCACTAAGTTCCTTAATATTTTTGTCCATACAGTTAAGTTAGAAATGGTTATTCTTAAACGGGGCGAAAGTAGCGATTATTTTCGTAACGGCGTAACAAATCGCAGCATTTTTTCACCCGTTGTTTTCATATTGCAACGGCAGCGGATATATTGGATTTTAATTTAACGCGATACGTAAAACGTATACTAAAAACCGCCCTCCGACTCGTTTATTTCACGGGCAGCAAAAAAATCGACAAAAAAAACATTGCAAGAACTTGTTTTTATTCCTGCGAACATATATATTTGCATATTAGATTTTACGTGAAACCGAATTTTACATAACCTTTTGAAACTTTTTAACACTTATATTCACTTAATTTTAACTTTTATGCACACATCTAACAAAATGAGTTGGCGCAAGGTGGCAAGTCTTTTCACTGTCGCCTCGTTCGCCGTGCTCTCGTTGGTTGGCTGTAAGGACGACAACACGGAAGATGAGAAGGCCAAGCTGGCCCTCAATCCGACGTCCATCAGCTTCAATGATGCGGGAGCGGGAAGCAGAACCGTTCAGATTACGACTTCCGCCAAGGAAGGACAGCTGACGGCAGTTTCCAACGTTACGTGGATTAAAACCGACATCCGCGGAACAAAACAAATGCTCGTAACGGTTCAGGCCAATGGCGCCGAAGAGCCGCGCGAAGGTATCGTAACCGTTCAGACCGCCGACGGACAGACCGCTACCCTGGCTGTTTCGCAGGTAGGTCTCAAACCGTCGCTGGATGTAAACAAGGCTTCAATCGAGGCAAAAGCCGAAGGCGAGACCGTACCTATTACCGTAACCAGCAACATCGAATGGACGGTAGAGAACGCAAACGACTGGATCGATGCCGCTTCGAACGAGGACGGCAGCGTATGTACCGTAGTCGTAGCTCCCAGCGCACTGTTCGAGGCTCGTGAAGGCTCTTTCACCCTCATGCCGGTAGATCCCAAGTTCGAGAAGTTCGCAAAGGAGATAACCGTCATTCAGAAAGCCAACGAATACAAGGTTACCGTTACCAGCGAGCAAATCGCTGACAACAAGGCTGCCATGAATGCAAATGCCGACGACATCATTCTGTCTCTGGTTGCTAACAGCGCATGGACCATCACCTCTGAGCAGGACTGGATTCACGCTGACCCGGCAGAAGGCGGCAAGACCGAAGCCGAAGGCATCGAGGTTATCGTTGGAATCGACGAGAACACCGACTCCGAAGAGAGAAAAGGTTCGTTCACCGTTACTTGCGGCACTGGCGACAGCAAGGACGTGAAGACCATCGAGGTTACTCAGCGCGGCGCCGGTCTGTTCATTGAAGTGGACAACAAGGACAAAAATCAGGTATTCACCGATGCAGGCGGCGATGCAATCATCACCGTAAACACCAACGGTCAGCTCGCAGCCACCACTCAGGACAGCTGGATTACCGCTTCCGTTGACGGCAACACGGTTAAAATCTCCGTAGGCACCAACACAGGCGAGAAGAAGACCGGCAAGGTTACAGTTTCCGCTTCGCAGGAAGGCAAACCGGCTTCGAGCGTTGAAATCACCGTAACTCAACTCAAATTCGCTACCGACCTGAGCGCAGACGAGACTGCAAACTGCTACATCGTCAAGGAGGCAGGTACTTACAAATTCAAAGCTACGGTTATGGGTAACGGCAAATCGACAGACCGCTTCGTGGCTGCCGCCAAAGAACTCAACCCGAGCGCTGCCAGCCTGGTTTGGTCGACCGTCGACACCACCGTCAACAAAACGGCCATCACCGACATCGAATACTCGAACGGCTACATCTACTTCACCACCGACGGTACGGAGCAGAACGCCCTTATCGCTGCAAAAGAAGTGACTGTCGACAACTTCGGCAACGAATCTGCATTCATCCTTTGGAGCTGGCACCTCTGGATTACCAACTATGATCCTGAAAACGAGCTGAACCAGTACAACGTTCTGGGCTCTGACAACACCGAAGGACTCCCCGGAACATGGGCTATGCCTGCAACTTGGATGTCGCGCAACCTCGGTGCAATGCACGAAGGTAACACCGGCAACTACGACGACGTACAGAAATCTCTCGGTCTGCTCTACCAGTGGGGACGTAAAGACCCGTTCCCGGGCGGTATCGTTACCGACTGGGGAACTGCCGACGACGAATACAACTGGGCTGGTACCGGTGTATCCAACGACATAGTATACTACTACGACTATACCGGTGCTGAGGAATCGACTCAGACGTCGTCCGAACAGTTCATCAGAACCCGTGACGTTGAGTTCGAATCCGTAAAGGACAACGTTCAGGTTTCGATAGAGAATCCTTCGGTTTACATCAAGAACACCAATTATCCTTACCGGTGGATCAGCACCGAAAGCTGCAACGAAACACACAACGTAGCACCGGATGATCCGCGCGACGGATGGGGCTACCTCTGGGGCAACTGCTCCGATGACGCAAGCAGCGTAGGTGAGAAATCGATCTACGACCCGTGTCCGGCCGGATGGCAGATTCCGTGCGCACAGATGTTCAAGTTCGTGACATCGCACGCAGACGCTGCCGGCGTACAGTGGGCTTCGGTAGGTATCTGGCGTCTGAACTGTAAGGAAGCATACGATGCCGACATACAGAACGCTATTCAGGTTCCGTCTCAGGCTGTAAGCGGATGGCCCGATGCAAGTCAGGCGAAAATTAAATTCCCGACATTCAAGGGCGGTTTCAACTTCTACATCGAGGACCACGGTGTGCAGGGTGCCTCCAAAGGTACTATCACCAAGAATGTGGATGGTAGCGGTAAAGCACTCGACGATGTTGATATCAGCATCGACGGATTCGAATCCGAGCCTACCGGCCAGACGATGTTCATGCCTGCAGCAGGACAGCGTACATATGCCGGAGGTCTTACTCGCGTAGGTAGCTCGGCCCGTTATCACGCCAACGGCGTAAGAACCCTTGAAGCAAGCTGGGTTGCTCACCACCCGAAAGGAATGGAGTGCGACGCTCACAACGGTTTCTACTGGGGTTACAGAAGCGACTACAACCAGCAGGGTTCTGCTTGCTCTGTACGTTGCGTAAAAACCACAGATATAGAGTAATCGACTTAACTGAATCAAACGCGAAAGCGGGAACTCCTCAGGGGTTTCCGCTTTTGCATTTTAAGACCGTCACCTCAACAGACCGAGGTCGGCAAACATTATTAAACACGATAATGCCCACATAAGAGCATACCGCCCAACAGCAAAAGCGGATTAATGCACTGCTTCGAATGATGTCTGCGCAGGGACAGGGACAGGGACAGGGACGGCGGCATACGATAAAATTTCGTTAAAAAACATCTCCGCAGAAACATTTTCAGAGAATTATGCCGATTGTTTACTAAATTTGCCTGCTGAATGTGCCAAAGCATAAAGATACGGAGATACAATGAACATAGTACGACGCTGTTATGATTGGGTGCTCGGTTGGAGCACGTCGAAATGGGGAACCCTGGCGCTGTTTGTCCTCGCATTGGCGGAATCGAGTTTCTTTCCCGTGCCGCCGGACGTTCTCCTAATAGCTCTCTGTTTAGGATGCGTGAAAAAATCATTCAGATATGCGGCCGTGTGCACCCTCGGGTCGCTGACAGGGGCTGTCGGCGGATATGTCATCGGTTTTTTTCTGTGGCAGAACACCGCCGGAGAATTCACATCGGTCGCCCGTTTCTTCTTCGACCACATATTCTCGCCCGAGACGTTCGGACATGTGAGGGATCTGTTCGAAGAATACGACTTCTGGATTATCTTCACCGCCGGATTCACACCCATACCTTATAAAATATTCACTATCGCATCCGGAGTATTCGATATCAATTTCCCTATGTTCATGCTTGCGTCAATAGTATCGCGCGGCCTCAGATTCTTTCTGATAGGAGGACTCATATGGAAATTCGGCAGCCCGATAAAGGTTTTCATCGACAAATACTTCAATCTGCTGGCCGTTGCCTTCACCGTGCTGCTGATAGGTTCATTCGTTCTGATTAAATACCTGCTGTAACAATGCGACGCTACGGACTCGTCGGGTACCCCCTGGGGCACTCGTTCTCGAAAAGCTACTTCACAGATTTTTTCGCTCACGAAAAAATCACGGACTCGGCATACGAAAACTTCGCCATCGAAAACATAGGACTCATAGAACGCGTCATCGCAGACAAGGAGTTGCGCGGATTCAACGTCACGATTCCATACAAACAGCAGATAATACCGTATCTCGACCGCATGTCGCCCGAAGCCGGCAGCATCGGTGCCGTAAACTGCGTTAAAATCGAAGGCGGGAAACTCTACGGATTCAATACGGACTGCTACGGTTTCAGGATGTCGCTCCTGTCGCTTATCGGACAGGAACGTCCTGCGGCTCTTGTCCTGGGCAGCGGGGGCGCATCGAAAGCCGTGTGTCATGTTCTCGGAAAACTCGGAATCAAGTACAGGACAGTATCAAGAACCCCGCAGAAAGACTCTTTGGGATACGGGCAGCTGACTCAAAGCGTCATCAGCTCGCACCCTCTGATTGTAAACACAACGCCGGTCGGGATGTATCCTAAAACCGACGATACGCCGGCACTGCCATTCGAGTTCATTGGAAAGGAGCATTTTCTGTACGACCTCATCTACAACCCGGCAAAGACCCGGTTTCTGCAACTCGGCGAGCAAAACGGCGCCCGGATAATGAACGGCGAGCGCATGCTGGTGCTTCAAGCCGAAAAATCATGGGAAATATGGAATTCGGACTCCGCGGTTTCATCTTTATAAATTAGTTTCATATCTTTGCCGAAAACCTGAAATTACCTTTAATCTTAGCATAAAATGAATAAACTGAACGCTAAAAACATGCTTGCATCGGTTGCAATGGCAGCCGTTATCGCAGGCACCTGCTCCTGCGAGCGTCACAACACGCTCTCGCAGCAGGAAATCGCGGACGGCTGGCAACTGCTGTTCGACGGCAAAACTCTCGACGGTTGGAAAGATTTCAACGGCGACTCGCTCACCATGCCCTGGCATGTAGTGGACGGCTGCATCCAGGCGGCTGGCGACGGAAGCGACCTTTCCGGATATATCGTGACCGAAAAACAGTTCGAGAACTTCGAACTCTCCTGGGACTGGAAACTATCATACGGCGGTAACAGCGGTATGCTGTACCACGTAGTGGAAGGACCCGCGTTCAAGGTCCCGTATGTGACAGGCCCCGAATACCAGCTCATCGACAATGACGGCTGGGAGGCTACAAACGACCCCGTAAAACTCGAAGAATGGCAAAAATGCGGCGTCGACTACGCAATGCACCTGCCCGATTACAGCGTCATGAAGGTCAATCCGCAGGGCGAGTGGAACAACTCCAAAATCGTGTTCGACAACGGACATGTGGAACACTGGATGAACGGTGTCAAGATTCTCGAATTCGAGGCTTGGACCGACGACTGGTTCGAGAAAAAACAGAGCGGAAAATGGGAAATGGCCCCAGAATACGGTCTGGCTCAGAAGGGCGTGATATGTCTGCAAGACCACGGATACCCCGCATCGTTCCGCAACATCAAAATCAAGGAGCTTCCCCGCAAGGCAGGCAAGACCGTCGACCTGTTCAACGGCAAGGACCTCACAGGATGGGAACCATACGGCGACGGCACTTGGAGCGTGGACGAAGAGGGCAATCTCGTAACTGCCAACGGCGTCAACAAACAATACGGATACCTCGCTACACGTGAGTATTACGACAACTTCGACCTGACGGTAGAGTTCAAACAGGCTACCAAAAACGGCAACTCGGGTCTGTTCTTCCGCTCGTTCATCGAAGGATACAACAAGGTGAACGGCTGGCAGTGCGAAGTGGCTCCCAAGAACAACGACACGGCTGGCATATACGAATCATACGGACGCGGATGGCTCGCCCAGATTCCTGAGGACAAGGAAGATATCCTCAAAGAAGGCGAGTGGAACTCGCTCCGTCTGAGAGTGAACGGCGACACCGTAACCACATGGCTCAACGGAGAGCAGATGGTAAACATCATCGACCAGAAAATCGGTGCCGGAAAAGGACGCATAGCATTGCAAGTGCACGACGGTGACGACATCAAGGTTCTGTGGAGAAACCTCCGCCTCACAACGCTTTAATACCATGATACGCATTAACGTCGAAATCGCTGTATCCGCAGAAAAGCGGGCCTGCGTATTGGAAAACATCCTGCTTCTGGCTGAGAAATCAAGACAGGAGGCCGGATGCGCAGGATATGAAATATTCGAAAACAGCACAGACAGAACTTCGCTGCTGATTCTCGAAACATGGGAGAGCCAGCAGGCTCTGAGCGCGCACGAAAAAACAGAGCACTTCACCACGCTCGTTCCCATAACGCACGACAACGCCGATAAAATGGAAATCAAGAAATTCGAATTCTGACATTCGGTCCGTGCAACAATAAAACACCTCGTCGGATACACGACGAGGTGTTTTATTTTATCGAGACTTAGAACCGGCCGGACATATACAGGCGGCCTACATATTTCTGTCGGCGACATAACCGCACAACAGCACGAGCGAATCCCTGAACGGCGAGGCGGGATACGACGCCAGCAAAGACGCTGCGCCCGAAAGCATTCCGCGCATGACCTCCTCCGAGGCCTGAATGCCTCCTCCGGACAGCACCGCATCATGAATATATTCGACATTCCCGGGCTCGTCATCTATCGCCGAAAGCCTGCGCAGCAAATCGGCACGGACAGCCTCGGATGAATTTTCAAGAACATGAATAAGCGGCAGGGTGATTTTACGCTCCCTCAAATCTCCGCACGACGGTTTGCCGGTATCGGCATTCAAGTCGTAATCCAGAATATCGTCCTTAATCTGAAACGCCATGCCGATATATTTTCCGAACATATACATGGCTTCGACATCCTGACGCGACGCTCCGACAGACAAGGCCCCCACCCCGCTGCTCGCAGCTATCAGGGATGCGGTCTTGCGATAAATTATATCGAAATACACCTCGCGCGTCATATCCACACGACCGGCATGGTCGCCCTGGACCAACTCCCCTTCGCACAACTCGCCCAAAGTGCGCGTCACGTAGGTCACAATATCGAACTGACCGCTGCGCAGCCCCGTGTCCAGTGCCTTGGCAATGACATAATCCCCGGCCAGAACCGCATTGTGATTACCCCAGCGGCTGTTCACGGACGGCTTGCCGCGGCGTTTGTCCGAATGGTCGATAACATCGTCGTGAATAAGCGATGCGGTATGAAGCATGTCGACAAGCATACACGCGGTAAAAGTCCTCGCCCCGATGCCTCTTGCGGAGTGCATTCCCGCGGAAAGCATCACCAGCAGCGGTCTTATACCCTTGCCGCGATTGTCGAAAATATAGTCCAGGATACCGGACACGAAATCCCTGTCGGAAGTTATGTTGCGTTTAAGAAATGCTCCGTAGGCATCCAAATCTTCAAGCACGGGCTTACGTATATCGTCGAGCACACTCATCGGTTGAATCTGTTTTTGGGAAAACAAATGTACGGTAAAAATTTAAATTACCAACTTTTTTTAGTTACTTTGCGTTTTCTACAACTTCGGCACACAGATGAACATCAAAGGATATTCCATAAAAAATGCGACCGCATACATTACGGCTGTTGTCGTATTCCTCACCGTAACGCTCCTGTACTTTCACCCGCAGCTCGAAGGCAAGGTTCTTCCGGCCCACGATGTGATACAGTACGAAGGCATGAGCCGGGACATCAAGGACCACAGACTGCAATACGGAGAGGACCCGCAGTGGAACGGAAGCATGTTCGGCGGAATGCCGGCGTATCTGATAACCGTACAGTATCCGGCTATGATTATAAAGCACGGAGCCGGCCGAATCATGTCGCTCCTCGGACAGCCGTCGTCATTCATATTCCTTGCCATGACCGGATTCTGGATTATGCTGCTTCTGTGCGGCGTGAACCCGTGGATAGGAATAGTACCCTCGCTCGCATACGGTCTGTCGACATACTTCTTCATCATCATCGGAGCCGGACACATAACGAAAATGTGGGCGCTGGCATACGCCCCGATGATGCTCGGCGCCATATTCTACGCTTTCCGCGCCGACATGTGGCTCGGGAGCGCTCTCGCCGCGCTTTTCGCATCGCTCGAAATCGGCACGTCGCATTTTCAGATTACATATTACTTCCTGCTCGTCGTCGCAGCGTTCACAATCAATGAAGCCGTACTGGCATTCAAGAACCGCACGCTGCCCCGGTTCGCAAAAACGGCCGCTCTGCTGGCCCTCGCCGCGGCCCTCGCCGCAGGCTCGAACTTCTCGTCGCTGTGGTACACGGCCCAGCACTCGAAAGACACCATGCGCGGCGGCTCGGAACTGGCTGCCGAAGGCTCCGGCGAAGACAAGGGTCTCAATCTGGAATACGCCACAGGATGGAGCTACGGCCGCATGGAGAGCATGAACCTGTTCATAGCCGATTTCATGGGAGGCAGCCACAACGGAGGATTCTCGGATGACGGACCGGTGGCCAAATCGCTCGCCAAATACGGAGCGAGGCAGATTGCGGGACAACTGCCAGCATACTGGGGAGACCAGCCATTCACGGCAGGTCCGACGTACATAGGCGCTGTCGCCATATTCCTCTGCATTCTCGGGCTGTTCGTCTTGCAGGGGCGTCGCAAATGGTGGATTCTTTCGGTCAGCATACTCGCCCTGCTGCTTGCATGGGGACACAATCTGATGTGGTTCACAAGACTCGCCTTCGACTGGCTGCCAGGATACAACAAGTTCAGGACCGTATCGATGACTCTGGTGATTCTCGAATGGAGCATCCCGTTCATCTCGGCACTGCTGCTGTCCGAGGTATGGAACGGAGAAACTGACTTGTCAAGACTGAAAAAAGGCATCTTAAACGCCGCGGCAATAACAGCCGGTGTCGCCCTGTTCTTCGCCGTGGCCGGCGGAGCGCTGTTCGGATTCTCGGCTCCAACCGACGCCCAGTTCCCGGATGATGTGATACGCGCCATGCAGACGGAGCGTGCGGCGATGCTGCGCGCAGGAAGCATTCGTTCGATGATACTGGTGCTTCTTGCGGCCGGCGTCCTGTGGCTGTATGCCGCCGGAAAAATGAAACGATGGATGATAGTGACGGCAATGAGTCTGCTGGTATGCGTGGACATGATTCCCGTGAACTTGAAATATCTGTCCGCCGACGCATTCCGCGCACCGGCAAAAGCCGCCGTGGAGCCCACTGAGGCCGACAGGCTTATTCTGGCGGACAAGGAACCCGGATTCAGGGTTCTCAACACGACGGTAAGTCCGTTCAACGATGCGACCACATCGTACTATCACCGCTCGGTGGGAGGGTATCACGGAGCCAAGCTGAGCAGGTATCAGGATTTGATAGACCGCTATCTGTCGAAGATGGACTGGAACATATACAACATGCTGAACACAAAATACATCATATCCGCCGACAACGACGGCAAATTATCCGTTCAGCAGAATCCGGACAGAAACGGCGCCGCATGGTTCGTGGACAAAATATATTCGGTCAACGGAGCGGAGGAGGAGATTTCCGCGCTCGCCGACATCGACACCCGCCGTGAAGCCGTCGTGGAAGCCTCATTCATGGCTCCGGTAGAGAATGTCGACTTCGAGGGTACGGACACCGCCGCCACCATAACCATAACGGACTACCGGCCGAACTATCAGCGGTACGTCTCGTCATCCCAATACGAGGAAGTGGCGGTATTCTCCGAGATATACTACGACAAAGGTTGGAGCGCATACATAGACGGGCAGCAGGTTCCGTATTTCAGAGCCGACTACGTACTTCGCGGTCTTGTCATCCCGGCCGGAGAACACACCATCGAATGGAGGTTCGCCGCACCCGGCTTCAAAACAGTGGAGGCAGTAACGCTGACCTGCTCCATCGCAATACTCGCGGCAGTGGCCGCGGCAGCCGCCGGCGCGATAACCAGACGCCGAAAAAAGAGACAAACCAGATAGATTGCAGACCATGCAGAAGAAAGACAGAAGACTCGAACGCAAGGTAAGAAACTCGTACATCGTATCCACGGTAAGCGTGGCGATGGTGCTGTTTCTGATGGGAGCCGTATCGTTCCTTATATTCAAAGCCCTCGAAGCGAGCGACAGTTTGAAGGAGAGCATATCGGTATACGTGATGCTGGAAAACGGAATCGATGAAGCCCGCACAAACGACATTCGGAGACAGATAAGCGCCCGCCCGGAAGTCCGGCAGACGGTCTTCATATCCAAGCAGAAGGCGGCCGAGGATTTCAAACAGTACATCGGCAGCGACTTCGAGGAGTTCCTGTCGGAGAATCCGCTGCCCGACAGTTTCGAGGTGGGACTGCAAGCGTCGGGCTCGGACAGACGCACGCTCGAAGAGTTCGAGAAACAGGTCTCCGCAATTCCGGGAGTGGAAGAGGTGGTGTATCAGAAAAACATCATCGAGCAGATAAGCACCAACATAAATAAATTCAATCTGGTGATTCTGCTGTTCGGCGGAGCTCTGCTCGTCATCTCCCTCATACTTCTCAACAATACGCTCCGCATGACGATAGCCGCACGCAGCCAAATCATAAACACGATGAAGCTCGTCGGTGCGACACGCGCATTCATCAAACGTCCGTTCCTGCTGTCGGCCGCACGGCACGGAATCTATGCGGGCGTCATCGCTTCGCTGCTGTTCCTCGGAATGGTGACGGGCTTGCAGGAGGGGCTGCCGGAGATAAATCCGGCTCACGGAACACTGCCGCTGTACATAATCGCAGCGATGATTGCAGGTGGAATAATCATCTCGGTGATTTTCACGGCGACGGCCGTGGACAAATTCATCAAGATGCCCGCAGGAAAAATGTATATGTACTAAAACACAACATACACAATGTCAACAGAACCGAAAGATACCAAACAGACGGAAAAGCAAATGGCCCTCAGTATGAAAAACTACGTACTGATGCTAATCGGAGCGGCAGTAATCCTTATCGGATTCCTGCTCATGACAGGCGGAGGCAGCGACGACCCCGACATATTCAACACCGCGATGTTCAGTTTCAGACGCATAACGCTAGCACCGATACTCGTTGTCGGCGGATTCGCTTTCGAGATTTACGCAATACTGAAAAAATTCTAACAAGCAGCACATATGGACGTATTCGAAGCGATAATTCTGGGTATCGTGCAGGGCATTACGGAGTTTCTGCCGGTCAGCAGCAGCGGACACCTGCAACTCGCAAAGGAAATCCTGGGTATAACAATCGACGACAATCTCGCATTCGACATCTCGCTGCATGTGGCCACGGTCCTGAGCACGATTACCGTCCTTCACAGCCAGGTGGCGTCGCTGTTCCGGGGAATGTTCAGCTTCCGGTACAACGAGCAGACATCATACGTATTAAAGATACTGCTCTCCATGATACCTATCGGTATCATCGGATTCGCATTCAAGGACCGCATAAACGACATGCTCTCCTCGTCGGCAATAATCCTCATCGTAGGCTCCATGCTGCTGCTGACAGCTGCGCTGCTGGCATTCGCATATTACGCACGGCCGCGGCAAAAGGAGAACATCTCGTATGCCGACGCACTTGCAATCGGCATTGCACAGGCCTGCGCTGTCATGCCCGGACTCAGCCGTTCGGGAAGCACCATCGCAACCGGAATTCTGCTCGGCGACAAAAAGGACATCGTGGCGCAGTTCTCCTTCCTCATGGTGCTGCCGCCAATTCTCGGAGAAGCTTTTCTGGAAATACTGAAAGGCGATTTCTCGGCAGGAATCGGCATCGGCGCAATTCCTCTGGCTGCCGGTTTCATATCCGCATTCACGGTCGGATGTCTTGCATGCCGGTTCATGATAGAGATGGTAAAACGCAGCAAACTCATCTGGTTCTCGATATACTGCGCAGCGGTAGGTCTCGGAGCCGTAATATACTACTTCCTGTAATGCAACATTTCTCCGCAGACACTGACTTCGCCGCCGGATGCATAATCTGTGTGGACAAGCCCCTGGAATGGACCTCCACAGATGTGGTGCGCAAAATCAAATTCGCAATCGAAAAACTCGGATTCCGCAAAATCAAGGTAGGACATGCAGGCACGCTCGACCCTCTGGCCACGGGCGTACTTCTGGTATGCACCGGCAAGGCTACCAAACGGGTCGAAGAGTTGCAGGCCGAACGCAAAGAATACGTCACGGAGATGATTCTCGGCGCCACAACGCCAAGCTACGACATGGAACACCCGGTGGACAAACATTTTCCATGGGAGCACATAACGGAGGAGCAGGTAAGGCAGGCGCTGCGCGAGCTGTGCGGCGAAAGATTGCAGACCCCGCCTCTCTATTCGGCCAAGAAACTGGACGGACGACGCGCATACGAATATGCCCGCGAAGGCGAGCAGGTGGCCATGCGTCAGGCTCTGATAAACATATACGACATGGAGCTGCTCGAATTCGCCCCCCAGAGAATACGAATTCGAATCGAATGCAGCAAGGGGACATACATACGCTCGCTGGCCAAGGAGATAGGCGAAAAACTGAACAGCGGCGCTTATCTGTCCTCGCTGCGCCGCACGAAAAGCGGAAATTTCGACGTGAGCGAAGCGACCGGAATAGACGAAATTATAAAAATTCTAACCCGAACGAAACAAAATTGATTCTCGCACGTATTTATAGAGATGTTTGTTTCTTCTGGAAAAAATAAAATATGAAGTTATCTCAGTACAACTATCCGTTCAAGCCGGAATTCCTGGCCCAATATCCGACCGAAAACAGAGACGAATCACGACTGATGGTCGTAAACCGGGCTACGGGCAAAATCACTCACAAACTCTTCAAGGACGTTATCGAGTATTTCACTCCTCAGGACGTTTTCATACTGAACAACACCAAGGTATTCCCGGCCCGTCTGTACGGCAACAAGGAGAAGACCGGCGCCGAAATCGAGATTTTCCTGCTGCGCGAGCTTAATTCCGAACTCAAACTCTGGGACGTTCTGGTCGACCCGGCCCGCAAGATACGAATAGGTAACAAACTGTACTTCGGAGAGAACGACATGCTTGTGGCCGAGGTGATAGACAACACGACCTCGCGCGGCCGTACACTGCGGTTCCTGTATGACGGCGACCACGAGGAATTCAAAAAAGTCCTTTATCAATTAGGCGAAATTCCCCTCCCGAAATGGGTGCGTGAGAAGGTCGAGCCGTCCGATACGGAGCGTTACCAGACCATCTTCGCAAAAAACGAAGGCGCCGTCGCAGCACCAACGGCAGGACTGCATTTCAGCAAACATCTGCTCAAACGCATGGAAATCAAAGGAATCAAGACGGCAGAGATAACACTTCACGTCGGACTCGGCAACTTCCGCACCGTCGACGTCGAGGACCTCACGAAGCACAAGATGGATTCCGAACAGATATTCATAACCGAACAGGCCGCTTCAATCGTAAACACGGCCAAGGACAACGGCCGCAAAATCTGCGCCGTAGGTACGACCGTGATGCGCACTATCGAAAGTTCGGTATCAATCAACGGCAGGCTGAAACCGTACGAAGGCTGGACCAACAAGTTCATATTCCATCCCTACGAGTTCACCGTGGCCGACTCGATGATTTCAAACCTGCATCTGCCATACTCCACGCAACTGATGATGGTGGTGGCTTTCGGTGGTTACGACCTGATTATGAATGCATACGACGAAGCCATAAAAGAGGGTTACAGATTCGGCACCTACGGCGATGCCATGTTGATTTTATAACAGCAAAACTTTCCCGAGACATTTTTTTTGATTACCTTTGCGGACGAATACAAATACGTCTTTTAGAGCGTTATGAGCAAAAACAAAATTCTGTACGTATGCCAGGAAATCACTCCTTACCTTCCCGAATCGGAAATGGCCTGCCTGTGCAGGCGCATGGTTCAGGCAATGCAGGAGCGAGGTAACGAGATTCGCACATTCATGCCCAGATACGGGTGCATAAACGAAAGACGCAATCAGCTGCACGAGGTCATCCGTCTGTCGGGAATGAATCTCATCATCGACGACAACGACCACCAGCTAATCATCAAGGTTGCTTCGATTCCATCGGCCCGCGTGCAGATATATTTCATCGACAACGACGACTATTTCAACCGCAAGGCCATCCTCAGAGATGCTTCAGGCACGGAGTTTGACGACAACGACGAACGAGCGATATTTTTCGCCAGAGGCGTATTGGAGACCGTGAAGAAACTCAGATGGCAGCCGCAAATCGTACATTGCCACGGATGGTTCTCCTCGGTGATACCGGTGTATCTCAAAAACACGTTCGCCAGCGAGCCGCTTTTTCAGAACGTGAAGATTGTGGTGTCGCTTTACGACGACTGTTTCGGGAAAAACCTCAACGACGATTTCAAAACAAAAATAGAAAACGAAGGAATCGAAGACGACAGGCTGCAAATTATCGGCACTCCTTCATACCAAAATCTGGCAAAACTCGTTATCGACTATGCAGACGGAATCGTTATCGAAGGCAAGAACGTGGACGCAAGCATTATGGAGTATCTTAAAGCGAGCGGCAAACCGGTTCTCGACTACCCCGGCGACAGGTCTGATGACGAATATATGGACACTTACCAGAAATTCTACGATGAAATTGCCAAGTAAATTATCGGCCCTCGCAACAGCACTGCTCTCAGTCGCCGCATCCGTCACTCTGATGAACGGATGTTCGAAGGTCGATGACATGATAGGATACAACCTGATGCCGGACAACCAGAAAATGACCGTGCATATAGACACGCTCAGAGGAATCCGCACAAGTCTTTACAGATTCGACTCCATCGTATCGTCGAATCTCGAATACGCCTATCTCGGCAAAGAGTATTCGACAACATACGGACAGCGCACAAACAGCTTCCTCATTCAGTTCCTGCCGGCATCCATCCCGTACGAAAGCGGATTCGGTATCGACCCGATAATCGACACGCTGTATCTGGCCCTCGGCATCGAAAAGGCCAACGGAAACACCGACATAGAACAGACTTTCGAGATATTTCGGGTATACTGCGACACGCTCAGCGTGGATTCGACGTACTACACCAACTTTCCGATAGCGCAATTCATAAAAGAGGACGAGCCGCTTTTCACGTTCAAACATTCGGGCAAGAACAATCTTGTCACGGCTCTCACCCCCACAGCATTCGGCCGGGAGTTTATGGAGAGTCTGGTTAAACTCGACACGGCCGTCTATCACAACGACTCGCTGTTCCACCGCACATACAACGGACTGTACATAAGACCTGCTGCGACATCTCCCCGCCAGGCGGCGACATATTCATGGAAACTGTCGGGCAACGACACATACATGGTGCTCAATGTCCGCGACCACGACTCGATAGACCACGCTCTGATACACGACACGCTGTCCGCCGCATTCAGCATATCGGACGGAACCACCTACGGCAATCTGTCGATAAACACGGTGGACTTCGACTACACTGATTCGGAGCTCGGAGTTGCGCAGTTGCAGACCGACAACTTCACCGACACAACCGCCCGCTCGACATGCTATGTTCAGGCAATGGGAGGAGTCAGTACACGCGTATCGCTCGCAGATATAGCCGCTGACCTCGCGGCCCTGCGCGTGAAGGACGGCGACACGCTCAGCGTAATGATAAACCAGGCCATAATGTACGTAAAGATGGAAGACCGGACCACAGCCGGACTGAATGCCGCTCCCGACCGTCTTGGCTCATATCTGAACATCCGAAGAATGACTCCGATACCGGACTACATGTATACGTACGAGCACAGCACGCAGGTCTCCAACTCCGACTATGTACTGCCGTACAACGGATTCCTCAACAGAAGCAACTATTACTATCCGCTCAATATCACCTCGTACATACAGCATCTGCTGGCAAACGAATCTCTGCCCGCGGACAGCCCCGAAAGGCTCTCGGACGTATTCTATCTGTCGAGCGCGGCATACGACTTCTTCGAATTCGGAAACGTGGCGCTCAAAGGATACAGCAGCGACTGCCCTATCGATATCGTGGTGACATACACGCTGATAAACAATAAATAAGGAATGCCGCAAAACATCCGTATATAAAAATCCATGAAAGACCTAAAACACTGTTTAGGTCTTACTTTTTGAAACAGAACTATGCAGGACAATTTAGTAATCGTTGAGTCCCCGTCCAAGGCCAAGACTATCGAAAAGTTCCTCGGCAAGGACTATGTTGTCAAATCGAGTTTCGGGCACATACGCGATTTGGTGAAAAAAGGCATCGGCGTAGACATCGAAAACGGATATGCCCCGAATTACGAAGTGGCCGCTGACAAAAAGAAAATAGTCTCGGAACTATCCTCGCTGGCCAAAGGTGCCAAAAATGTCTGGCTCGCATCCGATGAAGACCGCGAGGGAGAGGCCATAGCATGGCACCTGACGCAGGTGCTGAACCTGCCGGTAGACAAAACCCGCAGAATCGTTTTTCACGAGATTACGAAAAACGCTATTCTGAGCGCCATAGAGAACCCGAGAACCGTAAACATGGATATCGTCAACGCTCAGCAGGCACGGCGCATTCTCGACCGGCTTGTCGGATTCGAACTCTCGCCGCTGTTGTGGAAAAAGGTGAAGCCGTCTCTGTCCGCGGGTCGCGTACAAAGCGTGACGGTCCGTCTTATCGTGGAGCGCGAACGCGAGATAATGAACTTCAAGTCGACGGAATACTACCGTGTGACGGCCGAGTTCTACCTGAGCGATGACTCTGAGAAAAACATATTCAAAGCCGAGGTAACACACCGGTTCGAGGACAGAGAGTCTGCTCAGGAGTTTCTCGACATATGCAACGGAGCCGTCTTCACGGTTTCCCGAAGCGAGAAGAAACCGGCTGTGAAATCCCCCGCCGCACCCTTCACCACCTCCACACTGCAACAGGAGGCAGGGCGCAAACTCGGCATGTCTGTATCGCAGACCATGTCGATAGCCCAGAAGCTCTACGAACAGGGATTGATTACATACATGCGTACCGACTCGGTAAATCTCTCCTCGCAGGCCATACAGGCAGCCAAGGAGGAGATTACCGGACTGTTCGGGGAGAAATACTCCTCGCCGCGCAACTTCAAGACCAAGACAAAAGGCGCTCAGGAGGCGCACGAGGCCATACGTCCGTCATACCTCAACAAACGCGAGATTGAGGGCAGCGCGGCGGAAAAACGTCTCTACGACCTGATATGGAAACGCACGGTAGCCTCGCAGATGGCGGCCGCACAGATAGACAAAAGCGTGGTTACGATAGATGTCAGCGGAAGCAGCCATCAATTCACGGCTACGGGCGAAGTGGTCGTGTTCGACGGATTTCTCAAACTCTACTCCGAATCCTCGGAAGATGACGCAGCGGAGAAATCGCAGGGAATCATGCCCAAGATGCAGCCCGGTGATTCGCTGACGGCGGCAAGCATCGCGGCCACTCAGCGTTTCACTCTCTCCCCCGCCAGATACAACGAGGCCATGCTCGTCAAACGGCTCGAAGAACTCGGCATAGGCCGTCCGTCCACATATGCCCCGACAATCTCGACCATAATAAACCGCGGCTACGTAATCAAGCAGAACAAGGACGGCGTAAAGCGCGACTACACGATTCTCACGCTCAAAAAAGGGAAAATAACCGAGAAAATCGCAAGCGAGAAGGTCGGCAAAGAGGTCGGACGTCTGGCTCCGACGGATATAGGAATGCTTGTCAACGACTATCTGGAAAATCAGTTCAGCAACATACTCGACTACAACTTCACGGCCAACGTGGAGAAGGAATTCGACGAAATAGCCGAAGGAGGCAAGCAATGGACGCAAATGATAGACTCTTTCTACAAGGGGTTCCATTCTACCGTTGAGTCGGCACTCGAAACGCAGCACGCCTCCACGAGACAGACCCGTGTTCTGGGCACTGACCCGGCGACCGGACGAACAGTGTCGGCACGTATAGGCAGGTACGGCCCCATGGTCGAGATAGCAGGAGCGGAGGGTGAGAAAAGCCGTTTCGCCAGCCTCAAAAAAGGTCAGCTGGTGGCATCCATAACCCTTGAAGAGGCTCTGGAACTACTCTCCCTGCCAAGAACCGTGGGACAGATAGATGGCAAGGACGTTGTCATCGGAATCGGCAAATTCGGCCCTTATGTAAGATACGACGGCAAGTTCACCTCTCTGTCGAAAAAAGACGACCCGTACACAGTCACGCTTGAAAGAGCCGCCCAGATAATCGAGGAAGGCCGCGCCGAAAAGACGGCTGCCAACACTCCTATAAAGAGTTTCGAACAGGAACCGGAGCTGCTCGTCAAAAACGGACGTTACGGAGCGTACATAGCATACAAGGGCAAAAACTACAAAATCCCAAAGAGTTACACCCCGGATGCACTGACAATAGAAGATTGCATGAAAATCATCGAGTCCAGCAAAAAATAGCAGGCCTCGACAAAACACATTTCCGCACCGGTACACGTGTACCGGCGCGGCTATTTTAACACCCCGCCGCCCCAACTATCCGCCGGCTCCGCTCTCCCGGCACTGCGGTTTTCGGTGGGAAACCGCGCGGGGCGTATCCTCACCACGCAAAGGCCCGCAATGCTACGCTTGCAACCCGTTCGCAGGCTGCTTCCAGAAAATTACCGTCCTAAATTCTGCCGCGGCCATTCTTGCGTCTCACATCGCGGGTCCGCAACAGCTGTTCGGAGCGCAGATAGAGGGAATGTCTGCCCCAAAGCGGACAAGACACAAAATTTTCGGGCAACAGATGCCGGAGATGAATAATCTTTGCAGGGTTTTTGCTAACGACAACTCCGAAAGTGGCGTCTACCGTTTGCCGTGCTCTATGTCGCATGCGGCGCAGTTGCCGCCGGCCGAGCATCCGACTCCGTCGTCGCACGATGCGCCGTCCATCTTACGGGTATCCTCGACGGCACATGTAATGCCGCGCTCGCGCATGTGGCGGTTGGTACTTATTTCGGAATCGATATTGCGGCCTTTGAATATGAGCGTTATGGACATGGCCAGTACGAAAAAAGCCACGCACACCACAGCGACAAGCAGAACGAGTAACCAAGAGGGCATAAAGGAAGAAATTTAATATGTAAATATTACTCAAAATCCGTACAAAGTTATAATTTTGCTCGAAATATACACAAAATGAAAATCATCATATCGGGAGCGGGAGAGGTAGGCAGTCATCTTGCCAAGATGCTCAGCGGAGGTGCGCACGACATCACGGTCATAGACAGCGACCCCAAACTGCTCGACGACATAAGCGGCATAGCCGACGTTGTGACGGTGGAGGGAGACAGCACGACATTCTCGATACTCAAAAAGGCATCCGTCCGCAAGGCCGACCTGTTTCTGGCAGTCAATCAGGTGGAGAACATAAATATAATCTCCGCGATGCTCGCAAAACAGCTCGGTGCCAAGAAAACCATAGCCAGGATAGACAACAATGAATATCTCGCCCCGAACAACAAGGAGATTTTCATCAACATGGGCATCGACTACCTGCTCTATCCCGAGAAAGTGGCCGCACGCGAGGTCATCAATCTGCTGGGACACACCTCCTCGACGGAGTACGTGGATTTCTCGGGCGGCAAACTCTCGCTCGTAGTGTTCAAACTCGACACCACATCGCCGCTCATAGACAAGACCCCGGTCGACCTGGTGCAGAATCCGGAGCAGATGACATACCGCATAGTCGCAATCTCGCGCGGCGACACGACGATAATCCCGCACGCAGACGACAAGTTCGGCGAAGGAGACACCATATACGTCATCTCGACCCAGGAAGCGGCCGGCGAGGTCTCGGCTCTTTCGGGAAACAGAGACGTGGAGGTCAAGAACATGATGATTCTCGGAGGCAGCAGAATCGGCGTCAGGATAGCCGACGAGTTGCAGAACGAGATTAACATAAAGCTGGTGGAGTACAACGCAGAGAAAGCATACCGGCTGGCCGAGCGTCTGGAAAAGACCCTTATCATAAACGAAGACGGACGCGACACGGAATCCATGCTCGAAGAGGGCCTCAACAACATGGACGCCTTCGTTGCCGTGACGGGACGCTCCGAGACCAACATCCTCACATCGATGCTGGCAAAAAGGATGGGCGTAAAGAAAGTCATAGCCGAGGTGGAGAACCTCAACTACATAAATCTTGCGGAGAGCATCGGCATAGACACGGTAATCAACAAGAAACTGATTACGGCAAGCAACATATTCCGTTTCACGATGAATACCGACGTGCAGGCGATAAAGTGCCTGACGGGCAGCGATGCCGAGGTGCTGGAGTTCATCGTCAAGCCCAACTCGCCGGCAACGAAATGCAAAATCAGGGACCTCGACTTTCCGTCCGACGCCACAATCGGCGGCATAGTCCGCGGAGACAGGGTGTTCATTGCAGTCGGAAGCACCGAGATAGCGGCTTACGACCGCGTGGTCGTATTCGCCAAACCGGGCGCAATACCGTCGATAGGCAAATTCTTCAACTAACGACCGAGAAGACCGTAATGCCAGTCATAACCGACATAGCGAATCTGATATTCCGTCCCCGGATAAGGCAGATAGAATATTTCAAGAAGCATCCGCAGCAGGTCCAGCAGCGGCAGCTCGAATATCTGCTGTCCAAAGGTGCGGATACGCTTTTCGGACGTGAGTACGGTCTGAAAGACATCAGGACGGAACAGGAATTCCGGAAACGTATTCCCGTGTTCGATTACGAAAGCGCAAGGCCGTACATCGAGAAGGCCCGCCGCTCGCAGAGGGACGTGATATGGAGAGGCGAAATCAAATGGTTCGCCAAGTCATCCGGCACGACCGACACCCGAAGCAAATACATTCCCGTAACGGACGACGGGCTGCGCTGCAATCACATGCGGGGTCCGATAGATTGTGCGGCGCTGTACATGCACGGCAACCCGCGGAGCAAGGTCCTGTACGGCAAGACACTCACGCTGGGCGGTTCGCACCACATAGAACGCGAGGGCGAGCACGCCCTTACTGGCGACCTGTCGGCCATACTGATTGAGAATACGCCGCGGATAGGACGACTCATGCGCGTGCCCTCTCCGAAAACGGCACTCATCCCAGACTTCGAACAGAAGATACAGGCCATCTGCGAACAGTGCTCCGGAATGAACATACGTTCGATAGCCGGAGTCCCGTCGTGGAATCTGATAATGCTGAACAGGATTCTGGAATACACAGGCAAAAAAGACATATCCGAAGTGTGGCCCGATCTGGAACTGTTCATACACGGAGGCGTCAACTTCTCGCCATACAGGGACCTGTACCGGAAAATCATATCCTCGCCGACAATGCACTACATGGAGACCTACAACGCCTCGGAAGGATTTTTCTCGATATGCGACCGGCCCGAAGCCGACGACATGCTTCTTATGCTCGACTATCACACCTACTTCGAGTTCCTGCCCATGTCCGAAATAGGCAATCCGGACATGGCGGTTCCCCTGCACGGCGTAAGGACAGGGGTGAATTATGCGATGATAATAACGAGCAGCAACGGGCTGTGGAGATATATGATAGGCGACACTGTGGAGTTCACCGACACGAATCCGTACCGTATCAGAATCACCGGACGCACGAAACACTACATCAACGCGTTCGGCGAAGAGATTATCGTCGACAATGCCGAAAGAGCAATACGTCAGGCCTGCATCGCCACCGGCGCGGCAGTATCCGAATACACCGCAGCACCCATATACATGGCTCTCGGCCGCAAGGGAGCGCACCAGTGGGTGATAGAATTCGAACGCAAGCCGGCCGACGCGGGGCGTTTCGCAGCCGTGCTCGACAGCGCTCTTCAACAGCTGAACTCGGACTACGAGGCCAAGCGATACAAGGACACCACGCTGCTGGCTCCGGAAATCACGGAGGTGGAACGAGGCACATTCGTAGAGTGGATGACAAGACGCGGCAAACTCGGCGGACAGAACAAAGTGCCCAGGCTGTGCAACGACCGCAGATATGTGGACTCGCTGCTCGGAATGGCAAGAAAAGAAAAACAAACGGCAGACTTAAAATAAAAGGAGACATCATGTACATTGCAATTGCAGGAAACATTGGCAGCGGAAAAACATCCCTGACCGAGATTCTTTCCAAACGGTTCGGCATCACGGCCCACTACGAGGACATAGACAATCCGTATATCGGAGACTTCTACGGCGACATGAACCGCTGGTCGTTCAACTTACAGGTATATTTTCTCGGAAGCCGCATCAAGCAGTCGAGAGAAGCACTGGCTCTGAGCGGCGACCTGATTCAGGACCGCACCATATACGAAGACGCCTACATCTTCGCGGACAACCTGCACAAAATGGGGCTTATGTCGTCGCGCGACTTCGACACGTACATGAAACTTTTCGCCCTCTCGGAGGGACTTATCCAGCAGCCCGACCTGCTGATATATCTCAAAGCGAGCGTGCCGACGCTCAAAAGCCAGATTCAGAAACGCGGCCGGGCATATGAGATGTCAATCGACGAGGATTACCTGCAAAGACTCAACGTCAAATACGACAACTGGATAGAAAATATCTACCGCGGCGAGGTCATGGTGGTCGACATCGACAAATGCGATTTCATCATGAACCCCGAGGTTATAGAACGGATAGAGGAGAGAATCGAAAGTATAAAGAAGAAGACGCTCGGCAAATGATGTTTCCGGAGAAATTCACCGAGTCCCTGTCCGCATCGCTTCCGGACGGGCAGTGCCAGGCTCTGCTGAGGACTCTCGACGGCGAACCGTCCACATCCGTAAGATTCAATCCATACAAGATACACACACGTCCCGAGGGCGACCCCGTACCCTGGAACCGCTACGGATTCTACCTCGCCTCACGGCCGCAGTTCACGCTCGACCCCGTGATGCACGCCGGAGGATATTACGTCCAGGAGGCAAGCTCCATGTTCGTGGAACATATTTACAGAGAGTGCGTCGGAGAGCAGGAGCAGGTACGCATCCTCGACCTCTGCGCAGCCCCCGGTGGCAAGACCACGCTGTACTCCACACTTGCAGGCGCAGAGGGACTCGTGGTAGCCAACGAACCGGTGAAACAGCGGGCTTCGGCTCTGGTCGACAACGTAAAACGCTGGGGCATAGGCAACGTAGCCGTCACCTGCGCCGAGCCGCAACACTTCAAGGGTCTCGACGACTGGTTCGATGTCCTGGCCATAGACGCCCCCTGCTCCGGTGAGGGGATGTTCCGCAAGAACAGCGAGGCAAGACAGCAGTGGAGCGCCGATGCAGTAGCGATGTGCGCCGCCCGTCAGAGACGCATAATATCCGAAGCATGGCACACGCTGCGTCCAGGCGGCATCCTCATATACTCCACGTGCACCTTCAACCGGCAGGAAAACGAAGACAACGTACAGTGGATATACGACAACTTCGAGTGCGAAGGCGTCGGACTGCAATGTCCCGACGAGTGGGGAATAGTCCGCGGCGAGATATGCGGAATAGACACGTTCCGCTTCTATCCGCATCTGCTGCGGGGCGAGGGATTCTTCGCGGCCGTAATGCGCAAGGCCCCCCGGAAGGCACGGGTACAGATGCCGAGGCCAAAACGGGAGGTAATGTCCGACCTGCAAAAAAAACAGTCCGCAATTCTCGGCCGATGGGTAAACCAGCCGCAGTACATGCGTTTCGCAGCGATAGGCGACTCGTGTTTCGGTTTTTACAGAAGCCAGTTCCAGGCCATACGTGCCCTGGCCCAGTCGTTCAACGTAATATACTCCGGCGTATGCATGGGGCAGCTGTTCGGCGATAAATTCCGTCCGGACCACTCTCTGGCCCTGTTCCACGACCTTGACACCTCGCAGGCACAGATAACGGAACTCGACCGGGAGCACGCACTCGACTTCCTGCGGAAAAAGGACCCCGACGACCTTAGTCCCTATGCGCAGGGGCTGAATCTGGTCTGTTTCGAGGGCTTGCCGATAGGATGGACCAAACGCATCGGGGCGAGAACCAATTCGCTGCTGCCGTCGGCATTCAGGATTATGAACCTCTGAGACGAAAAGTTTACGGAAAAATAACTATCTTTATCCCCGAATACACCTCGGTCAACATGGGCGAAATAAAAAAAATATTCTACTCGATGGGTGAAGTGTCCGAAATGCTGGACGTAAATCCGTCGCTGCTTCGTTTTTGGGAAAAGAAATTCGATATACTCCGCCCCAAGAAGAACAAAAAGGGCAACCGTATGTTCACCCCGGAGGATGTCCGGAATCTGAAAATAATATATCACCTCGTAAAGGAGAACGGCATGACGCTGGCCGGCGCACAGAAACGCATGAAGCAAAGCCGCGCCGACATAGAACGCGACATGGAGCTTTCGGAAAGACTTCACGCCATCAAGGCTCTCCTGCTCGAAGTCAAACAACGCATAGACGACTCGCAGAATCCCGGCTCCGCCATAATAATCGACGGGAAGGACTCTGTCCAGGCAACAGACGCCGCAGCGGAAACAAATGCTCCGGTGCCCGAACCAGAAGCGGCAGAAGCGGAAACAACACCCGCCGATGATGTATCGGACGCCCCCGCAATAACCGATGTTCCGAAGGAAGATACCGCCGCAGAAACGGACGGAACAGGAGAAGAGGATATGTCGGACGAGGATTTGGAGTGGGAAATCGAGACTGCGTTCGCAGCCATGAACGAAACGGAAGAGAGCGAGGATGAATATGAACCCGACATGCAGGAATCCGCTCTCTTCGAAGAAGATGACGCAGACGAGATTTTCATAGAGGAGCCGTTGCAGCAATACGACGAACCGGTAGAAGAAACGAGCGATGAGTTCGGAGAGAAGTCGGATGACGCAGACTTCGAACCATACGACGAGGGCGACGAGTCCGGCGAGGAATCGTATTCGATCCCGGAGGACGAACCGGACTACGAGCTGAACGATAATCCGGAAGACGAGCCGGAGGATGAACCGGAGACGGAAACAGAGACAGAAACCATTCTCGAAGAGGGAATGCTGTTCGCCGTTCAGGCCATAAAGCCGAAACCTGTCACGGAGGAGACGATACCTGAGCCGCAGGAGCCCGAGCCGCCGGTCAAAGAGAATGAAAAACCGAGAATCATCGAACAGACCCTATTCTGACACACGACCATGACTGTAAGACAGATAACAGAGGCCTTGGAGAGTTTTGCACCGCTGCCGTTGCAGGAGAGCTACGACAATTCGGGGTTGATAATCGGAACCGGCGAGCAGGAAGTATCGTCCGCACTGGTGTGCGTCGACATTACGGAACAGGTGATGGGCGAGGCTCTGGCAATCGGAGCCAATATGATTATAGCGCATCATCCCGTAATCTTCCACCCGCTGAAAAGGCTGAATTCGGCATCGTACATCGAACGGGTCGTGCGCGATGCGGTAAAGAACGACATAGCCCTCTACGCATGCCACACCAACCTCGACAGCGCACAGCAGGGCATGAGCTACCGTCTGGCACAGATACTCGGCATCCGTAACGCGGAGACGCTCTCGGCCCGCAACACGCATCCTGAGAGCGGATTCGGAATCGTCGGTGACATAGACCCAGTCTCTCCGCTGGAATTCCTGGCCGCTGTAAAACAGCGTCTGGGCATAGGAGCGATACGCCACAGCGATCTGGTTTTCGATACGGTGCGCCGTGTGGCGCTCTGCACCGGAGCTGGAGCCTCGCTCTCGCAGGCAGCAAAACAGAGCGGAGCGCAACTGTACATGGCCGCAGATTTCAGATACAACGATTTTCTCGATGCCTCCGGTGACATAATAATAGCCGACATAGGCCACTTCGAAAGCGAATATTGCGCAATCGCACTGATAATTGATATAATTAGAAAAAAATTCCCTAATTTTGCACTCCATGCAAGCAGTTGCTCGCGTAACCCGATAAATTACTTAGTTTAGAACAGATATGGCAATGTCAAAAAAAGCAACAGACAACGATTATTCGATGGAAGAGAAAATCATGGCTCTGTACGATTTGCAGAAGATAGACTCCAAAATCGACGAAATCAACAAGATCAAAGGAGAACTTCCCCTCGAAGTTCAAGATTTGGAAGACGAAATAGCCGGCTTTAAAACACGTATCGAAAACATAGGTGCGGAAATCGACAACCTCTCCCAGATGACCAAACAGCGCAAACGCGATGTCGAGGAAGCCAAGGCTCAGATTGCCAAATACGAGGAGCAGCAGAACAACGTCCGCAACAATCGTGAATTCGACGCCATAGCCAAGGAAATCGAGTATCAGAAACTCGAAATAGAACTCTGTAACAAATATCTCAAAGAGTACGCCGCCGACATCAAAATCAAGAAAAAACAGATGGAAGATGCCGAGGCAGCAGCAGCCGACAGAAGCGTGGACCTCGAACAGAAAAAAGCGGAACTCGACAGCATCGACCGCGAGACCGCCGAGGAGGTGGAGCAGCTGCACGAACAGGAGGCTCGCGCATGCGAAAAAATCGACGAAAGACTCCTTGCCGCATACCGCAGAATACGCAAGAACATGCACAACGGTCTGGCCGTCGTGACGGTAAAACGCGACGCCTGCGGCGGTTGCTACAACCGCATTCCGCCCCAGAGACAGGTGGACATCCGTCAGAACAAGAAAATCATCGTCTGCGAATACTGCGGCAGAATACTGGTTGCAGACAGAGACGAGCAGTAAACTGCAAGGCACCGCGTTCGTGCCATCGACAGAATAAAAAGTGTGCCGTGAGGAGAGAGTTTCCGGCACACTTTTTGTTATATATAAAAACCGGAAGCGGATATAAAAAACATGGAAATTTTGTTTTCCGCGTAGGATTTATTATCTTGCATCCGTATAAATACATTATTAACCATTATAAAAAGATTGCCTATCGAAAAATTTTACTCTTGAAACTATCTTAAATAGGAAGAGTATGAATTTGACAAGATTAAGTGACTCTCAGTTACTTAGTGCGTATCTTTCGGGAGATGGCAGTGCTATTTCGAATCTCATCGAGCGACACAAGAAACGGGTTACCGAATACATCCGTATGATGGTGAAAGACCGTGACACCGCCGATGATATTTTTCAGGAGACCTTTATCAAAGTAGTTCGTTTTATCGACGAAGGTCGCTATACGGACAACGGTAAGTTCTTGTCATGGGTGCTTCGTATCGCTCACAACCAGGTTATAGATTATTTTCGCCAGAACAAACAGCAGAATAAAGTAACCGAATCCGATGCGGGTTTCGACATTCTCGGCTCACTCAGATTTTCCAACGACACTGTCGAGGACAAACTCGTCAGTTCGCAAATCGAAAGCGACGTAAGGAAACTCATCGAGTATCTGCCCGAGGAGCAGAAACAAGTCGTAATGATGAGGTACTATGACAATTTGAGTTTCAAAGAGATAGCCGAAATGACCAAGGTCAGCATAAACACGGCGCTCGGACGCATGCGTTACGCTTTGATAAATCTGCGGAAAATGATTAAGGAAAATCAGCTCATTTTAAGCTGAATGCACACAATAATTCCCGGGCCGGATGCGTTCGATTCAGGTAAACAACAAAAAACCGGCCTATGGAGGATATCGACACAACAGGTAACGCAACCTGCGGTCCGACGGGTGAAGAGGAGGACATCTTTTTCAGCGAGGTAATCAGAGGCGAGTATGAATTACTGTACCTCGACACCTACCTTCGTGAAACCCTCGGACAACACTAATGGTTAAAGGATTGTAGCGGGACGTTCTCTCTTACGGGAGGACGTCCTTTTTTTCGTGCGATAACAGCCAACAAGAGGCGCTGGTCATACAAATATCCCTGCCACGGCCGTACAGTCACCCCTACTCCACGTACAGCACAAGCCCTTTGAGATATTCGCTTTCCGGATGATAGATATTCACCGGATGGTCTTCCGGCTGCGACAGCTGGTGTATAATCTTCACCCTGCGTCCGGCAATAGCGGCAGCAGAGAAGACCGCCATGCGGAACTGCTCGCGGCTTACGGCCTGCGAGCAACTGAACGTAAAGAGTATGCCGCCATGCGCTATCTTCGAGAATGCCTTGGCATTCAGCCTCTTGTATCCTTTCAATGCTTCCGGCGTAACCTTGTGGTGTTTTGCGAATGCAGGAGGGTCGAGTATTATCAAATCGAATGTATCGTCCATGCGGTTCAGGTAATCGAACGTGTCTTCGCATACAGCTTCGTGCGGAGCATCCGCACCGAAATTAAGAGCAACATTCTCCGCTGCAAGTCTCACCGCTCGCTCCGAGCTGTCCACCGACACCACACGCTCAGCTCCGCCAGCAAGTGCATAGACCGAGAAGCCGCCGGTATAACAGAACGTATTAAGCACCTTGCGCCCGGCAGAATAACGCTGCACGAGTTGTCGGTTAAACCTCTGGTCGATAAAAAATCCCGTCTTCTGCCCGCTCTGCCAGTCGACCGCGAATTTCAGGGTGTTCTCCGACACCTGCTCTCTTCCGCAATGCGAACCGAGCAGATAACCGTCTATCGCCCCGAGTCCGGCCTTGTAAGGAACCGTCTGACTGCTCTTGTCGTAGACCGCTTCGAGTTTTTCGCCGTACACCTGCATCAGCGCTGAGGCAATCTCCGCACGGCTTCTGTACATACCGACACTGTGGCACTGCACGACAGCCGTCTTTCCGTAAATATCCACTACAAGCCCGGAGAGATTATCGCCCTCGCCGTGAACCAGACGGTAGCAGGTCGTGACGGAGCTGTCCGTAAGTCCGGCCGCACGACGCATACGGTATGCCTCGCCGATGCGCTCACGCCACCATGCGCCGTCTATCTCCTCCTGCGTAAAACTAAGCACCCGGACAGTGATGGAGCCTATCTGATAGTGGCCGCGTGCAACGAAATCGCCTTTCTTGTCATACACATCGACCACATCGCCCTCACGGACCTGGTCGCCGAGCGAACGGATACTCTCTATCGCACCGGAAAATATCCAGCGATGATGTCTTTTGAGCGATTCTTCCTTACCGCGTTTCAGAAATATCTGTGTTTTCATCTGTTTCTATCAATTTATTATATATCTGAGGACATATCCACGCATCGGTAGCGGCATACTGCATCTGTGCTTCGGTGAGCGTCACAGCCTCCCAGTTGCTGAGGCGCTGCGCCTTGGAGATGCGCCGGCCCAGAACTATCGACGAAATCTTCGTCAGGCTGGCATCCTCTATGCCGTACCGCACAACCATCTTCTGCAAGTCCACGAAATTGCGAGCCGCAAAATGGCGCAGCGAGGAGAGTTCTCTGAAATCCCCGTCTATACTAAGTCCGACTTTAAGAATATCACGACTTTCCAGAATCTTCAATATCGGCTTTTCGAGAGGAATGCGGCACAGCCTGAACAGATAGCATGTCTGCGGCGTGGAGAGCTGCAACAACGATATTCTGTTAATCACACCTTTCTTAAACGAAGGCCGCGACTCGGTGTCGAACCCTACGACCGGACACGAGGCCAAATCCTCGCATGCAGCATGTATATCGGCCGACGTATCCACAACCGCTATGCGTCCGTCGAATACGGCAACCGGAAGAGCCATCATCTCCTCTTTCGATATGTTCTTTCTGTAAGACATCGTCACAATGCCGCAAATTTACCTAATTATTCTCACTATTCCGTCTGTACCGACAGCAATCTTCCTATTTTCGACCAGTTTCCCGATTGCGTCCACCACCGCGGCATCATCCGACGCAATGCAGCGCACCATATCCTTGACCGTAGCGGAGCCGGATTCGGCCAATGAGAGGATACGGGTCCTAATATCCCGTTCAGGCGCGGATTTTCTGCGCGCGATGCACACGTCGCATATTCCGCAAGGCTGCGGCTCGGATTCTCCGAAGTAGCGTCTAAGCTGCACGCTGCGACACTCGCTGTCGTTGTCTGCATACTCGAACATGGCCCTGTAACGCGCCGCCGCCATATCCTTGCGGATACGGTAGCTCTCGGGCGAGATATAGACGTCCGGCGTATCGTACCGCTGCTCGTCCAGATAGAGCATAGCAGTGCGCTTGCTCGGAATATAGCGTATGATGCGCAGCTGCCACAACATTTTGAGCAACTCTTTCACACGCTCGACCGTATAACCGCTCACCGTCGAAATCTCCTGTTCGCTTATGGCCCTGAACTCACTGAACAGACCGCTGTACATACGAAGAATGACCCGCAGGAAATAATCCAAATCGCCGCGCTCGACACGGATTTTATACAGGCTGTCGCGGCTGACGCAGAACATGATGCGGGACGGATAATCCGACTCGTCCGTAAGAGTCATATATCCGTTCTGCTGCAATATGCTTATCGCATTCAGAGCGGTAGGCGCAAAAAACCTGTAACTGCGGCAGAACTCCGGAACATTGAAATCGAACGAAGCGCCCTTGCCCTCGCCGACCCCTATTTGCAGATAGTTGAAGACCGATTCGTAACACCGCTTGACGGTTTCCAGCGACGGGAACTCGGAATCGAAACGACGGCGCGCCCGACCTTTGTCATCGGGCGAAACGAGCAGCAGTGCATACGCACGCTTCGTATCGCGCCCGGCACGCCCCGCCTCCTGATAATAACTCTCTATCGAGTCGCACATCGAATAGTGCACGACGAACCTCACATCCGGCTTGTCGATACCCATTCCGAAAGCGTTGGTGGCAACCATTATACGGCTGCGTCCGCTCATCCACTCGTCCTGGCGCATGGCCCGTTCGGCAGCTCCCATACCTCCGTGATAGTAACTCGTGGCCACTCCGCACTGTTTCAGACTCTCGGCCACCTGCTCCACCCCCTCACGCGTCCTCAGATAGACTATTCCCTGCCCCGCCACATTGTCTATGATACGCATCAGCTGCTGATTCTTATCGTCCACCTTGCGAACCGAAAACGAAAGACCGGCCCGCTCGAAACTCGACCTTAGAAGTATCCCGTCCCTGAAATCCAGATGCCGCATTATGTCCTCTGCCACCGAATGCGTGGCGGATGCCGTCAACGCAAGCACCGGGACATCCGGGAGCAGAGTCCTCAGAGACGCTATTTTCAGATACGCAGGTCTGAAATCATATCCCCACTGCGAGATACAGTGCGCCTCGTCGACAGCTATCAGCGTAGGTTTCATCAGAGGCACCCGGCTGCGGAATATCTCGCTGCCTATACGCTCAGGAGCGATATAAAGAAACCTCACGTCACCGTAAATGCAATTGTCGAGCCCTATATCCACCTGGTGCGGCGTAAGGCCCGAATGAACCGCCACGGCCGAGATACCGCGCCGGCGCAGTTTGTCCACCTGGTCCTTCATCAACGCGATAAGCGGTGTAACGACTATGCACAGGCCGTCCGGACGTGCAAGCGTCGGCACCTGATAGAGCATGGATTTTCCGGCTCCGGTAGGCATAAGCGCCAGAGTGTCCGTTCCGCCGCATACCGAGAGCATCGCTTCGAGCTGCATGGGACGGAACCCGTCGTAGCCCCAATATTTTTTCAGAGCCGAGTAGAGTTCTTTTTTGCCTACAACATTATCCATACGAATACAAAGGTACTAAACTTCCCTCAAAAAACGAAAGAGGACGAACCTCCCGCAGGGGGTTCGTCCTCGATTCCGGTTATTAGGATACCGCTTACTCCGCAAGCAGAATTTCAAGTATCTTGATAGCAGCCGTCGCAATCGGCGTACCGGGGCCGAATATGGCCGCAGCACCGTCGTTGTAGAGTTCCTCGTAATCCTGAGCCGGAATGACACCGCCCACAATCACGACGATATCCTCACGGCCAAGTTTTTTGAGCTCCTCTATAATCTGAGGCACCAGCGTGAGGTGACCCGCAGCCAGAGACGACACGCCAACAACATGGACATCGTTCTCCACGGCCTGCTTCGCAGCCTCGGCCGGAGTCTGGAACAACGGACCCATATCCACGTCGAATCCTATGTCGGCATAACCCGTGGCAACGACCTTCGCGCCGCGGTCATGACCGTCCTGTCCGAGCTTGGCAATCATGATTCGGGGCTGACGGCCCTCTTTCTTTGCGAACTGCTCGGCCAGCTGCTTAGCTTTTTCGAATGATTGATCTGCTTTCACTTCCGAAGAATATACACCTGAGATGGAACGAATTACTGCTTTATAACGGCCTACCACGACTTCGCAGGCATCAGATATCTCGCCCAGCGACGCACGCAGCTTGGCGGCCTCGACAGCCAGTGCGAGCAGATTGCCCTTCTTGGTCTTCACGCACTCGGTAATCGCTTCCAGAGCCTTCTTGACAGCCGCCTCGTCGCGGTTTGCGCGAAGTTCTTTCAGACGCTTGATTTGCGCCTCGCGGACAGCCGTATTGTCGACAGCCAGAATATCGATAGGATCCTCCTTTTCCAGACGGAAACGGTTCAGACCAACGATAGTCTCGTTGCCCGAGTCGATACGCGCCTGTTTGCGGGCGGATGCCTCCTCGATACGCATCTTGGGAATACCGGTCTCGATAGCCTTGGCCATACCGCCGAGTTTCTCGATTTCCTGAATGTGC
>CAYXGF010000016.1:0-31557 GCA_964464465.1 uncultured Alistipes sp.
GGACCTGACCGAATGGCGCAACTATGCCCACAACATGCCCTCCGACTGGATAAACGGATACGACCGGAGCCTTGCCATGCGCGACAGGGAGCTGTACGACCTGAAAGCAATCCCCACGGTCTATCTGCTCGACACGGACAAGAGAGTCATACTCAAAGACTGCATGTCGGTCCCCGTGATAGAACAGACCGTTTATTTTCTGCTAAACCAAAACCAATAGATAAACAAGATGACGATAATCGACGGAAAACAAGTAGCGGCAGCGCTGCGTCAGCAAATCGCACAGGAGGTCGCCTCCGACATTGCACAAGGAAAACGGGCTCCGCATCTGGTAGCCATTCTGGTCGGAGATGACGGAGCGAGCCAGACATACGTTGGACACAAGGAAAAATGCTGCATCGAGTGCGGATTCCGCTCGACGGTGCTGCGTCTGCCGCAGCAGACCACAGAGCAGGAACTTCTCTCGCACATAGAGAGGCTCAATGCCGACGAGCAGGTGGACGGATTCATCGTACAGCTGCCGTTGCCCAAACATATCTCCGAACAGCGCGTAATAGAGGCCATAGACTACCGCAAGGACGTGGACGGATTCCATCCGCAGAACGTCGGACGAATGATTCTCGGTCTTCCCGCATTCGTCTCCGCGACACCCGACGGAATACTCGCCCTGCTCAAATACTACAACATCCCCACTTCGGGCAAACACTGCGTCGTCATAGGCCGCAGCAACATCGTAGGACGCCCCATAGCCAACCTTCTGTCGGCAAAAGGCTGGGACTGCACTGTCACCGTATGCCACAGCCGCACCGCCAACCTCAAAGAAATCGTCGCCTCGGCCGATATCGTCATCGCAGCACTCGGCAAACCGCGTTTCGTTACCGCAGACATGGTCAAGGAGGGTGCCGTGGTAATCGACGTGGGCATTACGCGCGAACCCAGCACACAGACAAAAACAGGATGGCGCCTTGTGGGTGACGTGGATTACGACAACGTAGCTCCCAAATGCTCGTACATAACCCCCGTTCCGGGAGGTGTGGGCCCCATGACGATAATATCGCTCATGCGCAATACGCTTCTTGCGGCCAAAAGAGCCCGCAAAGAGGCCATATAACAGCCACAAACCGTAAAACAAGTCAGCCCTGTTCGAAATCGGACAGGGCTGACTTGTTTCATACACTTCAAGGCTACACGGCCATCTCCATCACCGGAGCATCCTTGGGCTGACGCTCTCCCTTGATGTATTTGGAGCGATAGTTGGCCGGCGTCATACCGAACTCTTTCTTGAACAGTTTGATATAATGCGACGTATTGGGAAACGTGCATTCATTGCCTATCTCGGCCACGGACATTGATGTCGAGATGAGCAGCAGGCGCGAGTGCATCAGACGCTGCTGAATGAACCATCTGTGCGGCGGCACGGAGAAGAATTTACGGAACTCCTTCTTGAATGCGGTCATTGAGCGGCCCGACAGTTGCGCCAGCTCCTCGACGGAGATGTCGTTGAAGATGTTCTGATAAATAATCTGCTCGAAACTGTCTTTCTTTTCATCCGCATTCTCCATGATTTTGTTCTTTATACAGCAGTCCGGCTGCGAAACGATAAGATAGATAAGTTCCGTCATCTTGATGTTTTCGGCCGTAGTATCGACGGAGAACAGATTCGCCTTGATATACTGATTGGCCGTAAGAAAAAAGTTCTTTACCGTTCCCCACGCCCGGCATGAAGCATGAGTGTAATCCCTGACTCTTTCGGTGCACTGCGGCTGCGTGTAACCGATTTCCATCTGGTAATTTATGCTCAGATGCGACAGAATGCTTCCCAACTGCTGAGGCGTGTAGTAGAAGACAATCTGTTCGAAAGGTTTGTTTCCTTCCGGAACATCCTCCATGTAGTGCGTTCCGTTGGAAAAGAAGAATATGTCACCGGCAGAGACCTTGTGCCGTATATCGCCGTAGTAGACATACTTGGTTCCCTTGACGACGAATCCGATACTGTGTCTGGTGAGATTGAGTGACTGAATACCGACCCGCTGATGCTGCGAGTACTTGACAATCTTAGGCTGCGTGGCCTGAGTGCTAATTGTGTTTAACATAATAATCGTTGTATTTGGTAGTACAATTTATATTTGCAAATATGAAGTGTATTTAATCTCGCATCGCTTAACAAATATAACAATTTATTTTCTCTTGACGAAAGACACAATTGCATCGAAACAGGCACTTTCACGGGGTAAAACAGGCTTATTTTCACAAATTGTTAATAATCAATCAGTCACAAAAATAAATGACTGATTGTCAACCATAATCGTATACAAGTGAACATTTAAAAAAATAGTTTAAGATATAAGTTTTTAACAACAAGAATATTTCATATTTTATAATATTCACAATATGCACCCGACCGGAACATATAATATGCCCGATTACAGCAATAATAAGTCTTTTCGCTGCACAATATTTCCGAAAGTACTTTTCTTTTGCCCTTAAAAGGTGCTCCGCATCGCAATTAAACTCCGTTTACAACAGCAACAGGACAATATCCGAAACGATAATACTGCCGGCAATCAGAAAATAAGTCGCAAACCTTAGGCGATTATGGCCGTATGAAATCAGATATGAAACGAGTATCGACACGGGAGCGGCGAGCACGGAAGCGGTCATGGCGCTGCTTCCGCCGACAAACAGCGACGGTAGCATCATAAACAGCATCGACATGAAGAAAAGCATCATCCTGTAAGGACGCGCCCGCATATCGTGACGCCGCTTATAAAACAGATATACGGCAAGAAGCGTGGCGACGGATATCGCAGCCGCAGAGACTGCTACCGTCGGCGGAATGTCGCATATGCGGACACCGTAGTGGTAGTTCACCGCCTCCTGCCACACGTACCAGGCCATATAGCCGATACCATAGCCGCGGAGCCAGTAGACGTAACTCGCACACGCTATCGGAAACACGAGTCCGAAAACGGCACATGCAATCTCCCTTGTCCGGCGTCTGAGCACGACCATAAGCAGAGGCACGACAACCGCCGTCACCATCATCGGCGCATACAGCAGCGGCAGCAGTCCGAACAGCAGTCCGCATCTGAACACGGAGTCGAACCTGTATCCCTTGCGGAACGACCGTGCGGCCTGCAAACATCCCATACACGTGACAAGACCGCATAAGGCCCCGACAAGAGTCTGCTCCGGCATCACGAAAGTCGCAATATATATATATATAAGGAGTGACACGTAATTGCGCGAACGGACCACAGAATACTGCAACATTATGCGTGTCATGCATACCGCAGATACTAACAGCGCCGCAACGGTACACAGCACGTCAGCCACCGGATGCTCCCTCGCCCAGTCCGAAACGAGGGCGGCCGCAGGCATCGAACTCATACCGCACGTCTCCAACACCACGGGTGAAAGAAAATGACGCGCCAGAGCCAGTGCACACACGGCTACGGCTGTAAGCAATGTCAAAGCGAGCGGCCGATGAGTTACGTCCGGAATTTTCATTTCGTATGTCATATATTTATCCTGCCGTCACGCCGCGCTCCGAAAACAAGCGGTGCCGCAAGCCGAAAACCGGCGTCACATCAGGTCCTTACCTATATCCCTGCGCAGAGTCTTACCCGTATATTCTATACCCTCGATAGTACGGTAACTCTTTTCGAGCGCTCCGGCCATATCGTCGGCAAGCGAGGTGACTGCGAGAACCCTTCCTCCGGAAGTGACAACCGAACTCTTCCGGGCTGCCGTACCTGCATGGAAGATTATGCTCTCGGAAGGCTTGTCAAGACCCGTAATCTCGAATCCCTTGCCGTACTCGCCGGGATAACCCTCGGAAACGCACACGACGGTAACGGCGCACTTGTCACTTACAGAAAGAGTGTAAGTATCCAGACGGGAGAAAGCCATGGCCTCGAACATGTCTATTATGTCGCTCTCCAAACGGGGCAGAACGACCTCCGTCTCGGGGTCGCCCATACGGACATTGTATTCTATCACATACGGCTCGCCGGCCACATTCATAAGACCTATGAAGATAAAACCGCGGTAGTCTATTCCGTCGGCGGCAAGACCGCGGACAGTAGGCTCTATTATGCGCTGCTCGACCTTGGCCATGAACGTCCCGTCGGCAAACGGAACCGGAGACACGGCACCCATACCGCCGGTATTCAGACCGGTATCGCCCTCGCCGATACGCTTGTAATCCTTGGCCACGGGCAATATCTTATAATTTTTTCCGTCCGTCGCGACGAACACCGAACACTCTATACCGCTCAGGTACTGCTCTATGACGACGCGCGAACCTGCGGCGCCGAATTTCCCGCCTATCATGCGGGCAAGCTCGGCCTTGGCCTGATTCAAATCGTCGAGTATCACAACTCCCTTGCCGGCTGCAAGACCGTCAGCTTTCAGCACATACGGAGCCGAAAGGGTTTCAAGAAACCTGTATCCCTCTTCCAGCGTATCCTTGCCGAAGCTGCGGTACGACGCGGTGGGAATACCGTGGCGCATCATGAACGCCTTGGCGAAATCCTTGCTGCCCTCCAAACGGGCGCCCTTCTCGGAAGGACCGATGACCGGGATGAACTGCAATTCGGAATCGTCCTTGAAGAAATCGACGATACCCTTCACCAGCGGGTCCTCGGGACCTACGACCACCAGATTTATATTGTTCATCAGCACGAACTGCTTTATCGCACTGAAATTGGTGACCGCTATATTGACATTCATGCCCAGAGAGGCGGTACCTGCATTACCAGGCGCTATGAACAGCCGGCCCAGACGCGGACTTTGCGCAATGATACGTGCGAAGGCGTGTTCACGGCCTCCGCTTCCCAAAAGAAGAACGTTTACAGTAGATGAAAGGTTCATTATTATTCAAGTTTTTTGTCTATGAACGGTTTAAGTATTTCGTTGAGTCTGTCCGCCTCGACAAGAAATCCGTCGTGACCGAAATCCGAACTCAACAGATAAAGCTCAGAACAGGGTATGTGTCTGTAAAGGAATATCTGCTCGGCAACCGGCAGAACTATGTCGGAAGTTATGCCCACAATCAATACCGGAATATCTATCGAGCCAAGCGCCTTCTCCATTCCGCCGCGCGAGCGTCCGACGTCATGCGTGTTGAATGCCTCGGATATGGTCCAGTAGGAGTAGGCGTCGAAACGCGAGCACAGTTTCCCGCCCTGATGCCGCTGATACGTAGCGGCGCGGTAACCGTCGCGTCTCAGGGACGAATCCGCGTCACGCTGCGTGGCGTTGTATGCCAGAGAGCCGCGGTACGACAGCAGTCCTATCGACCGAGCCACACCCATTCCGGCCTTGCCGGCATTCGCGTCCCGCACTCCGAAAGAGGAATCGGCTTGCAGAGCCATACGCTGAGACTCGTTTATCGCTATCGCCCACGGACGCGAGCACGCTCCTGTGGCGATAAGCACCATACGCTCCGCGAACCGTCTGTCCAGAAGTGCCATTTCCAGAGCCTGGAAACCGCCTATCGAACTGCCTATCAGCGCACGCACGCATCTGATTCCGAGATGCCGGGCAAGAAGCAGATTGGCCCGGGCCATATCGCGCAGCGTCACGAAAGGAAAATCGCCGTAGTAAGGCTCTCCGGTCGCAGGATTGATACTGAGCGGTCCGGTGGAGCCGTAATGCGAGCCTATGATATTCGCGCAGACGGTATAGTAACGTTCCGGGTCGAGGAATCTGTCTTTCTCGACAGTGTGCGGCCACCAGTCGGCAACATCCGAATTGGCGGTAAGCGCATGGCACACCCACACGACATTATCGTCCCGCCGCTGCCCGAAAGTGTGGTAGGCAATGGTCAGAGACGGCAGGACCTCGCCGCTCTCCAATTCGAACGGATGTTCGTATTTGTAAAACCGTACCGACATAGTAACTGCAAAAGTACGATTTTTTATGGGATTGTCAGCCCATCGCCAGCAAGAAACTCTCCGAAATTTGTCCTCTGAATGATTTCGGAGGCTGCCGCGCGGACTATCAGCGGTTATTTTGCCGCCGCTTGGAGTTATCGGAAACTGTTTTGTCTCCCCAAAAACTATTGCCGGCAGACCGGAACCCAGGGCCGAATCATGAATTCGAAGGCATAATCGCCATAAGGCAGCATGTGCTCGTCGGAAGGAAGCGCACCCCAACTGTTCACGCATCCGACACCCATCTGACGCAAATCGATATGCACGTATGTCAGTCCTTTGAGTTTCAGCTCCGAGGGATGGCGAACACTAAACTCCGTATCGCAGTCAATCTGTTCGAGCGAGAAGGGAGAGGCCGAAGCGGAAAACTCATCTCCCGAAACGAATTCCAACCCCTCCTGCATACGGCTCGTCACGGCCCAGCTTCTCAGTCCGGTTCTGGTACCCGACTCCTGAGGCCGCACATAGCCTGTATGATATTGTTCGTCCACACTCTGGCAGTATCTTCCAAGAATGGCTGATGCACTCCTGTCTGAATAATTCTCCCACGGTCCAAGGCCGTAATAATTCACCTCGCAGTATCGTCCCGGCATTGCAGTGCGCATGCCGAACCGCATAAGAGAGGGCTGCTGCTCACCCTTGCCGCGCGTCATACGTTCGCTTACGAGGATTTCACCCTTCGGATTCACGGTATATACCAAAGTAAGCGCCGCACCGGTCCCGCAAACCGAATACACTGCCCTGATAACGGCACATGCTCCTTCATAAGCAGTTTCAAGCGTTTGAAGTCTCGGCACAGCATCGCGCCAGACACGGCACCGTTCATTCAGACGGGCACCCCTGTCATTATCCGTGCAGGCACGCCGGAAACACGGAACCAGCGCTCCGGCAAGCATCCGTCTTCCTCCCCGGTCATAGCTGCTCAAAAAACCGTCTGCATCGAAAAAGATATTCCAACCCTCTCCCGCGACAGTGACGCCGCTCTCATCGCGCGAAAGGATAACTCGTTCCCCGCTCTCATCGAACCGCATGCTGGCAGCGAAATCGTATTCCGAAATCCTTATCCTGTCCCAGGCGGCATACTCTATCCCTGAGGGGCGGCAATGAATAGGAACCGGATTCTTCAACCGGTAACGGACATTGAGCACCACCTCCATACCTTGCGAAACCCACGGCGATGCGTCGAATCCCAAATCAAGCACCGCACTGCAACGTGGCGCTATATCGAAATCAGGCACACAACCGCTTTTTACCGGACAGCCGTCAGCGAGCAACTCCCATTCCATGATGTAGTTGCCTGTGCCGACGAAAAAGTTGTCATTGAATACATCGACCTTTCCGCAAGCCGCATCGCAATCGGACGTAAGAATCGGCCGGTACTGATAAGCCACTTCATAGGCATGCGGATGAAGCGTACGGTCTGCGGCCACGACTCCGTTACAGTTGAACGACTCGTCCGTAGGATCGTCCGCACGGTAATCCCCTCCGTAGGTAAAAGTGATACATCCGTCCGGATTCTCCCTGTACAGGGCCTGGTCCGCAAAATCCCATATGAATCCGCCCTGAAAACAAGGATAACGGCGAATCAGATTCCAGTACTCCCCGATACCTCCCATCGAGTTACCCATAGCATGGGCGTACTCGCACATTATGAGCGGCCGATGCGGATTGCTCTCGCAATACTTGACACAATAATCGTACGGAGGATACATGGGACAGTAGATATCGGTCTGCGGATTGAGACCGGCACGCTCGTAATGGACCGGCCGCGACGAGTCGTAACTCTTAATCCAGTCGTACACCGCCTTGAAATTCTCGCCGAAACCGGCCTCATTGCCCATACTCCATATGATTACACACGGATGATTCTTATCCCGCAGGACCATTCTGCGATTGCGTGCAAGGTGCGCGGCGGCATAATCCTGACGGTGGGCCAGCGACTCCTTGCCGTAGCCCATGCCGTGGGACTCCAAATTCGCCTCGTCGACAACATACAGCCCGTAGCGGTCGCACAGCTCGTACCACAGCGGGTCGTCAGGATAATGACACGTGCGGACTGCATTGATATTCAAATCCTTCATTATACGTATATCGCGCAACATATCGTCACGCGAAAGCAGATAGCCGCCTACCGGATTCATCTCATGCCTGTTCACGCCCTTTATATAAACAGGCTGCCCGTTGAGCAGCAGCTGTCCGTCCCGAATCTCCACGCTGCGGAAACCGACGCTCTGAGCCGCAGCCTCGGTGATGCGTCTGCCATCAGACACCTCCACGGTGAGTGTATACAGGTTGGGCTCCTCGGCGCTCCACCTCTTCACATCCGGAACAAAGAACGAAAAGTCCGTATGCCCGTCGGAGGAAGGACGGACAACAGTTCTATCCACCACATGCCCGCCATCGCGCAGAACGAACTCAGCACTTTTCACACCATGCGTAAACCATGCGCTGACATTAAGTACTCCGGCAGTGTAGCCGTCGGCAAGGCCGGACGTGATACGTATGTCCTCCATACGCTTCCTGTCCCGGGCATAGATATACACATCGCGCGCAATGCCGGACATGCGCCAGAAATCCTGGTCTTCGAGATATGTCCCGTCGCACCAGCGCATGACTTTGGCCGCAATGAGATTCTCTCCGTTTTCAAGATACCGTGTTATGTCGAACTCGACAGGCAGTTTGCTGTCCTCGCTGTACCCTACCCTTTTTCCGTTAATCCACAGTTCGAGATTCGAGGTCACCGAACCGAAATGTATGAACACATCCTTGCCGCGCCACTGTGCCGGTACGGTAAACAAATGACGGTAGGAACCCGTATGATTATCCTTTACCGGAACAATAGGCGGATTGCTCGGAGCCTTGCCGCGCCATGCCCAGCCGGTGTTGATGTACACCGGGTCACCATAGCCGTTCATCTCCCATATGCCCGGAACCGGAATAGTCGGCCACGAGGAGTCATCGAAATCCCTGCGGTAAAAACCGTCCGGACACATGTCGGCATCCTCGGCCCAGAAAAATTTCCATTCCCCGTTCATGGATTCGTAGAACGGCGACCCGGCGTATGTATCCGTGCGCGCCTGCTCGGCGGAAGGATAAAGATAGAATGTGGAACGCATGGGCTCGCGTCCCTGCCCGAACACTGCGGAATCGTTCCATGCAGGAGCCGATGCAAAGGAGAAGATGCTAAAAACTGCACACAGAAAAAATAAAGACAAACGTTTCATGGGTCGGCGGTTTTATACCCGGTTGTCCGCAAAAAAGACGACTTCCGCCGTTGCAGAGCATCCGGATGAAATTACTTGCAGATACAAAGATAATCTTTTGTCGCAAAAAACTATATTTGTACTGGCTTTAAACAATTACGACGATGCTGCAAACATGTTTCCGGGCAGGATGTGCCGAGGCAGGGTGCGACGAAGCCGGACGCGGATGTCTGGCCGGACCGGTGTTCGCCGCCGCGGTGATACTGCCTGACGATTTTTTTCATCCGCTGCTCAACGACTCCAAACAGATGAGCCGCAAGAACCGTGAGCTGCTGCGCGGGATAATAGAAAAGGAGGCCGTCACCTGGGCCGTGCAGCAGGTATCGGCACAGCGCATAGACGAGATAAACATCCTCAACGCATCGTTCGAGGGAATGAACAATGCCGTCCTGCATCTGACCGTCACGCCGCAGCATCTTCTCATCGACGGCAACCGTTTCCGCACCACGTGCGACATTCCGTATGACTGCATAGTCGGAGGCGATGCCAGATACGCCAACATAGCCGCCGCCTCGGTTCTGGCAAAGACGCACAGGGACGAACTGATGATGCGCCTTGCCGCCGAGTTTCCGGAGTACGGCTGGGAGTCGAACAAAGGATACCCCACAAAACAGCATCGCGAGGCCATAGCCCGGTACGGACTGTCGCCGCATCACAGGCTGTCGTTCAACAGCGGCGCGGGGCAGCTGTCGCTGTTCGAATAAAAAAACTGCGCCCGCGGCGTAACATTTCGTCGCACTGTTCGTCATACACACAAAAAGAGAGACCCAAAAAGAGATGGAGAGTGCCGAATTTACAGAATATTTTCTTGCGCTGAGGAGTTCGGTACTGCGTCTTGCCAGAAGAATAATGCGCAGCGAGAAGGATGCGGAGGACGTCGTATCCGACGTATACGAGAAGTTTCTTTCGGACCCGGATAAAACGGAGCGCTACGACAACCTGCAAGGCGCCATCATGACCTCGGCGCGCAACCTGTGCTATGACTATCTCAAAACGGAAAGACGGCACAGAGAGCTTAACACATCAATCTTCACGACGCAAAGCCATACTCCGCCGGCAGAATACGGCGGCGACACAGCGGCCATAGTGGAGAAACTGATAGACTCGCTGCCCGATAAACAGAGGGAAGCGGTGCGTATGAGGGATATCGAGTGTATGGAATTTTCGCAGATAGCATCCGTCACGGGCATGAGCGAGAGTGCGGTAAGAGTATGTCTGTGCCGCGGACGGAACACCCTGCGGCAGAAAATGGAAAAGATAATGAATCATGGAGTACGATAAAAAAGATATAGAAAAGCTGCTCGAATCCTATTACAACGGCAACACTACTCTCGAACAGGAAAGGTTGCTGCGCGACTGTTTCGCCGCATGCAAGACGCCGACACACGGCGGTGCAGCGGATGCGGCGGTGCTCGGAGGTCTGGCAGCGATTGTCCGCCGACGCAGAAATCGCCTGCGCCGAAGGATAGTTCTTGCAGCCGTACCGGCAGCGGCGGCAGTGGGCGTTGCGGTCATGCTGGCGGCGTGGCAAAGAACGGAACCTGCGCCCGAAGCGTACTGCACTGTCAACGGAGAGCCTATAACGGATTTGCAGTCGGCGGAAAAATACACGAACGAAATCCTCGGCAGAATAGATGACGCCATACCTGAAAAACAGATGCTTATTCTCGACAAACTGATTATAAACTGAAAAACTCAAAGACATGAACAAAAGAATACTTATTCTTGTCACAATCCTCCTGTATGCGGTTTCGGCCGCCGCACAGATGAAGATTACGTCGGACAAAGGAGACATTCTGACAATCGAACAGAGCAAAAACAGCAAGATAACGACCATAGGTGTCTGCGGCATCGAATTCGGCATAACAGGCAGCGGAGACAACAGCATCAACGTTCCCGGCAGCAGGAAAAAGAGAGGAAACAAAGGCACGTATTACTCGAACCACCTCGGTATTTTCGAACTCGGATTCAATATCGTCGCCTCCTCGCGGTACGACGCATACCCGGAGAATGAAAAGGGATTCATAGAGCTGAACACCGGAAAATCGACCCAGGTGAACCTCAACATAGTATCAGGCTCCGTGTCTCTGAACAGCAGCAAAACTCTCGGCTTTGTCATAGGAGCCGGATTGCAGTTCAACAACTACCGTTTCTACGACCCCGTGACTCTCAGGAAAACGGACGGAATGATTCATCCCGAGCCGATAGACCTCACAACCACACGCTTCAAGAAATCGAAATTCACGTCGTTCGGAATATGGGTTCCCGTAATGTTCGAAGCTGCGATAAGAAATGACTTTTTCGTCGCGGCGGGCGTGTACGGCTCCCTCAACATGTGCGGTCATACCAAATACTCCGCACCAAAAAGCAAAATGCACGGCATTTACATCGCTCCGCTCACCGGCGGAGTGACGGCCCGCATAGGTTTCGACAAAATATACATAATGGGAAACTACAATCTGAGCTATCTGTTCATGAAAGACAAAGGACCGGAAATAAACATGCTCAGCGTCGGTTTCGGTCTGGGATTTTAATTTTCAGAAAGCATGAAAAAGTACATTACGGCAATATTGCTCACCATTCTTCCGATTCTGCTGCCGGCACAGGGCGCCGACTTCGACTTTCTGATGAAAAAGTACGAGGGCAGAAAGGGAATAACTACATTCGCAATCTCGGGAAAGATGCTGCAATCCGTCTCAAAGAGCGACGACAGCGCACTCTCGGAGATAGAGTCGCTGAAAATCATAATACGGAACGACAGCGAGAATCCTGACGGAGAACTGCCGGCGGATTTAAGCGGCAATCTCGACCTGCTTCTGACGAAAGGCAAATACACCGAAGTATCATCGTTCTCGGAAAACAGTACGGGCGTGAAGATATATCTTGCCAGTACGAAGAAATCGAAGCACTACATATATACCGTAAGCGAAAACGGCATACCGGTCTGCATAATATATCTGAACGGAGACATCGACATCGCCCAGATACGCAAGGTAACATCCAGACTCAGGAAATGACTCAGAAAGTCATCGAGAAAGCGGCGCCGAGACTTCTGCCGTCATAGAAAGGCGTACAGTTGGCATACCTGTCGCGCCCGGCCCTGCGACCCGAGAAGAACAGACGCTGCCACACCGGAAACATCCAGTAGCCTACCTTGGCGCTGAGTATTCCTATGCCCGCGCCGGCCAGCACATCGGTGACCCAGTGGCGGTGGTTATAGACACGGCACACACCTATCCCGGACGCAAGAACATATGCTCCCACACCTATCCACGGAGAGAACTCCTTATACTCCATACGCAGAATCTCCGCACCCATGAAAGCCGTGGCCGTATGCCCCGACGGAAAAGAGTTGCGCGCCGAACCGTCCGGACGCCTCTCGCGCACTGTGTACTTGACGGCATTCACCATCGCGCCCATGGCGATGTACGAAGTGGCTATGATTATCGTGCTTTCAAGATAGCTGTGACGCCCCCTGACACCGCTCAGATTGAGTCCGTAAACGCTAACCAGAGGCACGTACTGCGCGAAATCGTCAACATATATTCTCGGATACTTCGGCTTGTCGAAATAATCGTTGACACTGCGGTTAATACTCCTGACAGCCGGCACGGCGAGCCCCGTCACACCGGCGCCAATCAGAACGGCAGGCGCTATAATCTGCGTGCCGCGGAACTTGCAGAAACGTTTTTCCGATTCGTGCCGAAGACGGAAATCCTCACTATAATTATACGCAGAGTCTTTTTCATGCATCGCCGGCGAGCCGCAGACCCTGCCGCACATCGCAAGAAAAGTTGCTATTATACATAAAATATGTCGCATCTTACAGAATGAATTGTCGCAAATATATATAAAAAACTAAGAAACGATATAAAATATTATACACGCGCGCGACATATGAAATATCTCCCTAAGACACAAAGTGTCCGGCAGAGAACAAAAAAGCTCCCGTATCATGATTGATACGGGAGCGTGCCAAGACTGCCGATACGGCTGTCTAAAACTTCAAACCGAGCATGAACTGCCACGAATTGAGCCGCATCCTGTACTCCTGCTCGCGGTCCACAACGGTAAACACCTGTCTGCTCTTGGCGAACGGAACACTGTTGCTTATGTCTATCACGACGTGCCAGAACTCGAACGAGACGCCATACCTGAAAAACACGGCGGGGTTCTTAATATCCACACGGTTTATCAAATATCCGCCCGTTGTCTGGGATACCATGTCGCTCAGACCGGAATCTATATCGAACTTACGGCTCTGTCCCAGTCTTGCGGAAAACTGAGGTCCGAGATATATACGGAATATCGAATACTTGAAACCGAACTCGACGGGAATGTCGAGTGAATGAGTGACAATTTCGCTGCGGATGAACTTGCCCTCGTTTCCGGAGAACTTCATGTGCGTGCTCAGCGTACGGCTGTTATGGTAAAGCGCTTCGAGCTGTATGTTGAACTTACCGAAATTGACACGGCCAAACGCACCGGCATCCCAGCCTACACCAAGATTCTCGTTGGTGACGCTGTACAGACCGACTCCCTGAAACTTGTGAGTAAACTCTATCTGCGAACTCTTGGTTATGCCGGTCGTATTGACACCGCCCTTGACACCCCATTCGAAACGTTTCCTAATCTGGGATTCGGCATATGCCTGGGCCTCCCACGTCTTGACCTCCCTGTCCTCGTAACCTTTCTTGGCAACTTTCTGAACATATACCGTATCCGGCACAGGGGCGGCATACCGGACATCAATCTGCGAAAAGGCGGCTGAAAATGACAAAACGGAGGCGAGAGTAAACAAAAACTTACTTTTCATAAAGAATCAATTCTTTTTATAAACAGTTTCGACATACAAATATAATCAATATTGGAAGACTTTCACCCATCGAATACAACAATAACGAAAAACTGTCAACATATGTGCCCGACAGGCAGGAACGCATACATATTGTTAGTGCAAATTCGTTATCTTTGCGTCACTCATAAAAAATCCTTTATGCAAGAGATAGAAAACATTCTACGCCAGGTCCTGCATCCCGAAACGGGCGACAACATAGTGGACGGCGGAATAGTGGAAAGAACATCTTCCGAAGAGGGCAGAATAACGGTATGGCTCAAATTCAAGAGAAACCGAGACCCTCTGTCGGTATCGATTAAAAAACAGGTCGAGAACGTTCTGCGCGAAGCGTATCCCGGGACCACGGTTTCGGTATTCATAACCGAGGGACAGGTTCCGCAGGCGAAAAAACAGACGGCGCCGCCCGACAAAAGAATCGCCGGAATAGACAGGATAATCGCCGTTGCGAGCGGCAAGGGCGGCGTGGGCAAGAGCACCGTGACGGCCAATCTCGCAACGGCGCTGCATGCGGCAGGCCACAGGGTCGGAATACTGGATGCCGACATATACGGACCCTCGCAGCCGAAGATGTTCGGCGTAGAGGGATACATACCCGACGCCCGCAACGTAGACGGAGCCGAGATGATGCTTCCGGCCGTAAGCCACGGGATAAAGATAATGTCGATAGGCTTTTTCATAAAACCGTCCGACGCCCTGATATGGCGCGGTCCGATGGCTACCAACGCCCTCGGGCAGCTTCTGAGACAGACGCTGTGGGGAGAGCTGGATTTCCTGCTCATAGACATGCCTCCCGGAACAGGCGACATACACCTGGCCATAGTCCAGCAGCTGGCCATGGACGGAGCAGTGATAGTCTCAACACCGCAGCAGGTGGCCGTATCGGACGTAAGGCGCGGAGTGAGCATGTTCCGCACCGAAGGAATAGACGTTCCGGTGCTCGGAATCATCGAGAACATGTCGTGGTTCACTCCGGCCGAACTGCCGCAGAACCGTTACTACATCTTCGGCCGCGGAGGCGCAAAAGAGCTCGCACGGCAGGAAAACATCGATTTCCTGGGCGAGATACCTATAATACAGTCCGTGATGGAGTGTTCGGAAAACGGGCAGCCGGCTTCGGCACTGTCGGGACAGGCCGCGCAGTACTATCGTGAAATAGCCGAAAAGATTGTCGGCAAGATGTGAATACGGTGTTGAAAAGCGGTGAACAAAGGTTTACAACTTTCGACAAACGTGAGGAAATAAAAGTTATTCATTTTTCATCACAGTTTACCGACACAAAACAGGCACCGAATGTTGAAAATCCGGACAGTGTGCATATGTTCAAAACGAGTCGTGCACATGTTGAAAACCCGATGCGGGCATGACATACGCGATAGATTCACAGCACAATCGGTGCCGCAGGAAGAACGATTTTTTGCCGCATAAGTTTTTATAACTATTTTTACGGTTGTAAAACACGACGATATCAACACTTTGAACAGCTATTATTCTTATTCATATTATTTAAATTTAAATATATAAAAGAATAAAAAGATAAAAGACAATGTCGATAACCGACTACTCAAACGCGCGAGACATATGAATTTCGACGAAAAAGATTTGACTGAAAAGATAGCAGAACTCAAACGGCGCAAGAACGCCGTAATACTGGCTCATTATTATACACGCCCCGAGGTGCAGGATGCCGCCGACTTTCTGGGCGATTCGCTGGCTTTGGCCGTACAGGCCGCAAAAACCGACGCCGACATAATTGTTTTCGCCGGTGTGAGGTTCATGGGCGAGACGGCGAAGGTGCTGTGTCCCGACAAGAAGGTGCTCCTTCCGGACTTCGAGGCCGACTGTTCGCTGGCACGCTCGTGCGATGCCGCTGACTTCAAGGCTTTCAAGGCGCAGTATCCGGATGCCAAGGTGGTGTCGTATGTCAATACCTCCGTGGAGGTGAAGGCCCTCACGGACATTTGCTGCACGTCGTCCAACGCCTTGCAGGTGGTGGAGTCGTTCGACAGGGAGCAGCAGATAATATTCGCACCGGACCGGAATCTGGGCTCATATATAAAGAGGGTTACGGGACGTGAGAACATGATTCTCTGGGACGGTGCATGTCATGTTCACGAGGAGTTCTCGCTCGAAGGCATACTCTCCCTCCGCCGCCGCTTCCCGCAGGCGAAGATTCTGGCCCATCCCGAGTGCCGCAAGTATATTGTGGATATTGCAGACATGGTGGGCAGTACGGCCGCGATACTCGATTTCTGCGCTTCGGACTCGGCGCATACGTATATCGTAGCCACGGAATCTGGAATATTGCACCGTATGAAGGCACTGTATCCCGACCGCGAGTTCATACCGGCGCCTGCCTCCGATTCGACGTGTGCGTGCGCCGACTGTTCGTTCATGAAGTTGGTGACGCTGCAAAAGATTTACGAGGCGCTGCGCGACGAGACCGGCGAGGTCTCGGTGGACGAAACGACCGCCGGACTTGCCCGCAGGAGTATCACGGCGATGCTTGAACTTAAAAAATAGATATTTGAAAATAATAATAAAACACTACTGAATCATGAAGAAATTATTGGCCGTATTGGTGTTCTGCGCCGTATTGTCGGGCGCGAGAGCCGACGAGGGCATGTGGCTGCTGCCGTATCTCGAAAAGATGAATATCAAGGATATGAAGGCGAAGGGACTCAAACTCTCTGCCAAGGATATCTACAATGCCGACGGAAAGTCGTTGAAGGACGCTATCGTTATTTTCGGCGGCGGATGTACAGGAGAGGTCGTTTCCGGAGCCGGTCTGGTGCTCACAAACCACCATTGCGGATATTCGTCCATCCAGTCCCTGAGCAGCGTGGAGCACGACTATCTGAAAAACGGTTTCTGGGCAATGAACCGCGACGAGGAGATTCCAGCCCCGGGCCTGGAAGTGAAGTTCATCCGCAAGATAGAGGATGTCACCGAGCTCGTGCTGGGCAATGTGCCCGACATAGCAGGCGCCTCGGAGCGCGCGGATATTATCGATAAGAACATCCTCTCGCTGACCAGGGAGATTAAGAAGTTGAATCCGGGGATGATGGTTACGGTGAAGAGTTTCTTCGAGGGCAACCAGTATTTCGCTTTCGTCATGGAGGTGTTCACCGACGTACGTCTTGTCGGCACCCCTCCCTCGTCGATGGGCAAGTTCGGAGGCGATACCGACAACTGGATGTGGCCGCGCCATACGTGCGATTTCTCGATGTTCCGCATCTATGCCGGCAAAGACAACAAGCCGGCCCCATACTCGCCGGAGAATGTGCCTTACAAGGCTCCCGTCCATCTGAAAATATCGACCAAGGGATACAAGGAGGGTGATTTCACCATGATAATGGGATTCCCAGGCTCCACCACCCGTTACATGACCTCGTACGAACTGGCCGAGGCTACCGACATCCTGAACGCCGACCGAATATTCATCCGCGGAGAGCGTCAGAAGATTCTCAAAGAGGATATGTCCGCCAGCGACCGCGTGCGCATTCAGTATGCCTCGAAATACGCCTCCTCGTCCAATTACTGGAAGAACTCGATAGGTATGAACCGCGGAGTGGCCAAACTCGGCGTAAAGGCCAGAAAACAGGCCGAGGAGAGGGCTTTCCGGAAGTGGGCCGAGTCCACCGGCAATGAGGACTTCATTTCGGCACTGCCCAGAATAAAGGACGCCGTCGAGAAGGAGTCCGTGCTCAAAGGATACAACAACTATCTCTACGAGGCATTCACCCGTGCCGTGGAGATGATAGCCTTCCCGGATGCCACGCTCGCCGTTGTGAAAAAAGCGAACCTTGCGGAGCATGTCACCGTTGCGGCTGAGACATTCTACAAGGATTACAACGAACCTACCGACCGCCGCGTCGCAAAACGCATGTTCGAGATTGTGAAGGAGAATATTCCGGCCGAGTACCTTCCCGACATATATGCGGAGGTTATCGACAAACAGTTCGGCGGCTCGACGGACCGGTATGTGGACTATCTGTACGACAACTCTGTTTTCGCAACGCGCGAGAAGTTCGAGGCTGCCGCCGGGTCGCTCGACGAGCAGAAGATTAAGGAGGACCCTGCGTATGTCGCCTTCAAGTCTATAAACAAATGTCGCGCAGGGATTATATCCGGTTTCCGCGATTATATGGCCGAGGTGTCGGACGCAAGACGCTCGTATGTGAAAGGAATCCTTGAAATGCAGAGCGGCAGGTTCCTCTATCCGGATGCCAATTTTACGATTCGTCTCACATACGGACAGGTACTCCCCTACTCTCCTGCCGACGGCGTGAAGTATAACTATTACACCACGATGAAGGGTGTTGTCGACAAGGAGGATGTCAACAATCCGATGGAGTTCACCGTTCCCGGAAAACTCAAAGAGTGTTATGCCGCATCGCGTTTCGGCGGTTACAACAGTCGCAGCGGTGAGATGAACGTATGTTTCCTCTCCAACAACGACATCACGGGCGGCAATTCAGGCTCTCCGGTGATGAATGCCAGGGGCGAGCTTCTGGGTCTTGCCTTCGACGGAAACTGGGAGGCGATGAGCGGAGACATAGTTTTCGAACCGGATTTGCAGCGCTGCATCAATGTAGACATACGCTATGTACTCTGGGTTATAGATGTGTTTGCCGATGCCGGTTATCTGCTCGATGAAATGAGCATAGTCAAGTGATAGGAAAAATATACAGGTAAATTTATCAAATACGCGATATGAATATCGACAGCAGTGAGAACGTTTCCGAAAAGAAACCTCTCAATTTTCTGGAAGAGATTATTAACGAATCCGTTGAGAATGGAAATACGAGAGTCCAGACACGTTTCCCGCCTGAACCCAACGGCTATCTTCATATAGGACATGCGAAGAGCATATGTCTCAACTTCGGTCTTGCCAAGAAGTACGGAGGTAAATGCAACCTGCGTTTCGACGACACCAATCCCGTGAAGGAGGATACGGAATACGTCGATTCCATAAAGCAGGATATAAACTGGCTGGGATTCCAGTGGGCTGAGGAGAGATATGCTTCGGACTATTTCGAGCAGCTCTATCTGTGGGCAGTGGAACTTATTAAAAAGGGCAAGGCATATGTCGACGACCAGACTCAGGAGCAGATACGCCTGTCGCGCGGAACAGTGACCGTGCCGGGAACCGAGAGTCCGTACAGAAACCGTACGGTTGAGGAGAACCTCGACCTTTTCGAACGGATGAAAAACGGTGAGTTCGCCGACGGCGAGAAGGTGCTCCGTGCCAAAATAGACATGGCGCATCCGAATATGCTGTTCCGTGACCCGATAATGTACCGTATCCTTCATACTGAACATCACCGTACGGGCGACAAGTGGTGCATATATCCGATGTACGACTATGCACATGGACAGAGCGATTCGATTGAGAAGATTACCCACTCTATATGTACGCTCGAATTCGACGTGCACCGTCCGCTGTACGACTGGTTCATAGAACAGCTGGATATCTATCCGTCGCATCAGTACGAGTTTGCGCGATTGAATCTGACATACACTGTCATGAGTAAGCGTAAGTTATTGCAACTTGTTCAAAATGAGATAGTTAGTGGTTGGGATGACCCGCGTATGCCGACCATTTGCGCACTTCGCCGAAAAGGATATACCCCTGCTTCGGTGCGCGCTTTTGCCGAAAAGGTGGGTGTAGCCAAGCGTGATAATGTGATAGATTTGGGACTCATGGAGTTCTGTGTCCGGGAGGATTTGAACAAGACTGCGCAGCGTCGTATGGCTGTTCTGAATCCTTTGAAGGTTGTCATAACCAACTACGAGGCGGGCGCCGAGGAGATGTTTACCGCTGTCAACAATCCGGAGGATGAATCTGCCGGAACACGTCAGGTACCTTTCTCTCGCGATATATATATAGACCGTGACGACTTCATGGAGAATCCTCCAAAGAAGTATTACAGATTGTGTCCGGGCGGAGAGGTTCGCCTGCGTTATTCGTATCTGATAAAGTGCGAGGAGGTGATAAAGGATGCCGATGGTAATGTAGTTGAACTTCACTGTACGTACGACCCTCAGTCGGGTCAGGGTTCTTCTTCGGACGGCCGTCGTGTGAAGGGTGTCATTCACTGGGTATCGGCAGCCTCTGCTGTCGAAGCTGAGGTCAGACTGTATGGCAATCTTTTCAGCAAGGAGGACCCGAATGAGGTTGAGGAGGGAAAGACTTTCCTCGATTATCTGAATCCGGAGTCTCTGATTACACAGACGGCCTATATTGAGCCGTCGTTGAAAGATGCGCGTATCGGTGAGAACTATCAGTTCGAGCGTGTAGGTTATTTCTGTCTCGATACCGATTCGACAGCAGAGAAACTTGTTTTCAACAGGACTGTAACTCTGAAAGATTCGTGGGCCAAGATGAATAAGTAGTCATTGTTCCACGTGGAACAAAAGCCGGGCAATATTTATTGTCCGGCTTTTTGTTTGTATGTTGTTTATACAGATGCTATACTTTGTTTCTTCTTTTCGATTGTAAAAGATAATCTAATATCCATTGCAGGCTGCCGGATAGAAGACATAACAAAACTGCGCTGTGATAATATAATGTTGACTAAAAAAGTATCTGTATACAATTTTACAATATGACATATCTAATTTTTTTGGTACAGGAGGCCGCTTGGTAATTTTTAATGTATGGATAGTGCGTATAATGCGGGAGGAGCATGCGAACGGCACACTGTAAAGGTGCCTTCGTGGGGCGATGCTCCGGCCAGTGAAGGCCCGCAGAACAGTAAAAGCAGTGCTGAAAGCTATTTGCTCTTAAAAACGGGTAGCGGCTTGTTTATTGGATAAAATTCCTGTCCGCGAAGGCCAGCAGGAGCGCTAAACTGTAAAACCGTATATAATTCCCTAAAAAATACCCCGTACCTATATTGGTGCGGGGTATTAATATTTATCGGATTGTGCTATTCATGAACAAATGTTCCACGTGGAACAATGAGCTTATCTGCCGAAAAAAATAAGCAGTACATTAATGTCTGCCGGAGAGACACCCGGAATGCGTGACGCCTGCCCTATCGTCGCCGGCCGTATCCTTGACAATTTCTGACGAGCCTCCATTGTAAGGGATTGAAGCGAATTGTAGTCGAAATCCTCCTTTATGCGTATATCTTCAAGCCGGCGGAGTTTTTCAGCTATGATTTTTTCACGCTCTATGTATCCTTTGTATTTAATCTGTATCTCTACCTCCTCTATTATCTCTTTTGAGATTCCGTTTTCGGATATGAAGGATTTCAGGGCCGGAACATTTTCAATCAGCGCTTCGAGTGTGATTTCATTTCTCAAAAGAAGATAACTGAGCTTTCTGCTCTGTGAAATAGGTGCTGAATTCACCGTTTTTAAATATGTCTCAATTTCGCACGGTTGTGTGCCGGTCGTCGACAGGAAATTTTTAAGCGATTCTGAGAGCGATTTTTTTTGCAGGAAAAAATCATATCTTTTCTTGCTTACAAGTCCTATTTCGTATCCTTTTTCGGTAAGTCTCATGTCGGCGTTGTCCTGACGTAGAAGTATTCTGTACTCTGCCCTGCTCGTGAACATTCTGTAAGGTTCGTCGACTCCTTTGGTTACCAAATCGTCTATAAGAACACCTATGTATGCCTCATCGCGCCGCAGGACCATCGGTTCCCTGCCGCTGAGTTTCAGATGTGCGTTTATGCCTGCCATCAGACCCTGTGCGGCAGCCTCCTCATATCCTGTGGTGCCGTTTATCTGACCTGCGAAATAGAGATTGTCGACTATCTTTGTTTCCAGCGTGTGATAAAGCTGCGTTGGCGGGAAATAGTCGTATTCTATTGCATATCCCGGCCGGTAGACGTGTACGTCTTGAAGGCCTTCTATCTGTCTGAGTGCTTCGAGCTGTATCTGCCACGGCAGCGAGGAACTGAATCCGTTCAGGTAATATTCGTTTGTGTCTTTGCCCTCGGGTTCCAGAAACAGTTGGTGCGACTCTTTGTCGGCGAAAGTGCGCAGTTTGTCCTCTATACTCGGACAGTAGCGCGGACCTATTCCGCGAATGGTTCCGTTGAAGAGCGGTGAATCCGCAAATCCGGTCCGAAGAGTGTCGTGTATCTGTGGCGAGGTGTAGACTAAAAAGCAGGGTGATTGATGTTTAACCGGTTCAGTATCAGGTGAAAACGAGAATTTTGACGGATTCTCGTCACCGTATTGCGGAGTGAGCGCTTCGAAATTTACCGTTCTTGCGTCTATTCTTGCCGGTGTGCCTGTCTTCATACGGCCGCTTTCGAATCCGAGATTCGTAAGCTGCGCAGTTATACCTGTGGAGGCGCTGTCCCCTGCCCTGCCCCCTGGTGCGCTGTTGCGGCCTACGTGCATGAGCCCTTCTAGGAATGTCCCGACGGTAAGTATTACGGCATCGGCGGAAAATTCCGCTCCGAGTGCTGTGCATATACCGCAAATTCGGGCCTTTTCAGCCCCGTCTGCGGCTTTTTCCATGCGCGTCCGTATTCCGGTAACACTGTCTTGCCAGATGTAAAGATTCGGGGTGTTTTCGAGCGTTTTTCGCCACAGTGCCGAAAAGAGCGCCTTGTCGCATTGGGCGCGCGGCGACCACATGGCCGCACCTTTCGAACGGTTCAGCATACGGAACTGAATCGTCGAGCGGTCGGTGATGATTCCCATTTCTCCGCCGAGTGCATCTATCTCTCTGACTATCTGTCCTTTGGCTACACCTCCTACTGCCGGATTGCAGGACATGGCCGCCATTTTGGTCATGTCCATGGTGATGAGCAGGGTTTTTGACCCCATGCGTGCGGCGGCAGCGGCAGCCTCGCAGCCGGCATGTCCTGCGCCGACCACTATTATGTCGTAATGAGGAATCATTCCTTAGTCTGTTTTCGGTCGTATATTTCTGACAGAAGTTCGAGATACATGTTCTCTTTCGAACGCATTGTTTCGGCCTCCGAAGGGGTTTTATCCTTGTATCCGCACAGATGCAGTACTCCGTGTACCATCACTCTGTGCATTTCGTGCAGAGGCGTAACGCCATATGTGTCGGCATTGTCCCCGACGGTGCGTGTGTCTATGTATATCTCGCCGCTTACGGTCCGGCTCTCTTCTATGTCGCTGTAATCGAACGTTATCACGTCGGTGAAGTAGTCGTGACCGAGAAACCGGCGGTTTATCTCGATATGTTTTTCCGGCGAACAGAATATGTAGTTTATGTCGCCGGCCGTGAATCCCTCCCGGCTGGCTGTCTGTCTGAGCCATTCGGTTATGATTCTTTTGTGCGGCAGACGGAATGACGAGCCGTCGTTGAAGTATCTTATGGTTGGCATATGGGTGTTCGTTATTTCAGCAGCCACGGTTCCGGATTCAGACGCGAGGTCTGTTTCCACAGTTCGAAGTGAAGAACGTATTCGGCCGGGTCGTCCGATTCCGAGATGGCGCCGAGTATTTGCGAAGTTTTGACTTTGTCTCCTGTTTTTACGTTTATGCGCACGAGATTGCAATAGACCGTGAAGTAATCGCCGTGGGATACGATGATGACGTTTTTCATGCCCGGAATGGAGTTCACGCTCATCACCGTGCCGTCGAACACGCATTTTACAGCCGAACCCTTTTCACCGGTTATGTCTATGCCCTTGTTGTTTATTTTCAGACCTTTCTGCGTAGGATGCGGGTGTTCGCCGAAGTGGTCCGTCACGACGCCGCCCGGAAGCGGAAACGGCAGACGTCCTTTGTTCTGGTCGAACTGTCCGGTAAGACGGACGTCCTTTTGTTTTTGCGCGTTGGATTTCGTCTTCTTGCTGGTGGCCGAGATGAGTTTGTCAATCTTCGATTGGGCGGCACGCCGCTGTTTTTCCTGCTGTATTATCTTGTCGCGTATCTTTTTCTCGTCGTTTTGCAGGGTTTTGAGCGTGCTTCTGTACTTCGCCTCGTCCTCACTGAGCTTCTTTATCTCGCTCGTACGGTTCTGGCGTGTGCGGTCCACCTGCTCGCGCTTTGCGTCAAGCTGCGCAATCTGCTCTTTCAGACGCGATGACAGGGAATCGATTTCTGCCGCCTTGCGTTCGCGCGCAGCATTGTAACGTCGCATGTACTGTATGCGCAGAGTGGCATCGTTGAAGTCGCGCGAGGCGAACAGAAACGCTATCGCACTATTGGTCTTGTAGTTCCTGTATGCCGAACGAATCATCTGCGCGTATTGCTCACGAAGCTTCGCGACCTGCGCTTCGAGCTGTCCTATCTCCCTGTTTTTGTCGGTTATCTCGCTGTCGAGAATCGTTATCTGTTTTTCGAGCGAAGTGACTATCCCCCGCCTGTTGCGAATCGAGCTGTTCACAAGACTCAGTTTGTTCTGCGTGGCCGATTTGTTCTTGTGGTTCTTGGCCAGCAGCTGTTCCGAACGGTTTATTTCGTTCGTATAGTCGATAATCAGACGGTTTAGTTCGTCTATCGAGTTCTGGGCTGTGAGTGTTCCGGTCAGCAGCAGTAGCAGCAGGGCGGCAGTTATTCTGATAGGTTTCATCGTTTTTCGGTACGTTTGTCTATTTCCGCGGCGTCGTATCCGGCCTCTTTCGCACGCTTCCAGTACATTGTCGCCATGAATCTGTCTCCGAGGGCATCGAGTATGTCTCCGTAGTGGAGCAGCAGCACGGGGCTTGCCGAACGGTCGAGCGACAGCGCCTGCTGCATGACAGGTTTGGCCTCCGCATACCGGCCGAGCTTGTAGAGAATCCATGCCTGGGTGTCTAAATAGGTCGGATTCGATTCGGAGAGGGAGTTTGAGCGCACCGACATTTCGAGGGCCTTTTCCAGATGCATATCCTTCTCACTGAGAAAATATGCGTAATTGTTGAGCACAAGTGCGTTGTCGGGGTCGTATCTCAGAGCCTTCTCGTAGTACGAGAAAGCCTTGCCGCTCTTGCCGCGCATGTGGTACAGGTCTCCTGTCGAGCCGGCGAATATGGATTTCAGCGAATCCGTCGGAGCCTCTTTAAGACCCACTCTGAATGTTTTCAGAGCCTCGTCCCACCGCTCCATGTATTGCAGTGCGGCGGCTCTGCGGAGCAGTATGTCCGAGATTGTCTGCCGGTTGCCGCGGGATTTCAGGAGTGCCAGCATGGTGTATTTGTCCACCGAGTCGGGCCGTTGGAGATATGTCTCTATTTCTATGACCGCATCGAGGGCATCTGCCGGAGTGTCCGGTTTTTCGAGCTGCGACTTGTAAATCAGCAGCGCGTGCTCTATCTCCGAAGATGCTATCAGGTGGCCGGCGTATGCGTCTATGACCGCGTAGTTGTCCGGATGACGGGCTACAAGTCCGAGTATCATGGAGTTTACCGCATGGTAGTTGCTGCGGTAAAACTCTCTGTCCGAGGTAATTGTTTTGAAAATCTCCACTTTGCTCTCTACCGGAAATGTTTCCGAGCCGAGAAGCCTTTCGATGGTTTGCAGGAAAGAGTATCCGTCACCTTTCTCCTGGTAGTATTCGGAGAGGGACAGAAGACCGTCCGTGCTCTGAGGGTTTTCGGCAAGAAGTCTTTTCAGCGTGGCGAGGCGCAGCGAGTCCTTTCTGCTGAATCCGTACATGTCGGCAAGCACAAGATATCCCTGCTCGTCATACGGAAAATCGGCTATGTGTGCCTCTGTCTGCTCTATGGCCTTGTCTATCTGCCCTGTCTTTATCAGCAGCTCGCGCTTCATCTGCGAGAGCTCCTCCACCCTGCCTATCTTGTATTCCGCCGAGTCGAGCATCGATATGGCTGCCAGAGGCATCTTCTCTTGCAGGTACAGCGCCGCCAGAAGGCGGTATATCTCCGGGTTGTACGGGTCCTGGACTGCAAGGTCGCGGTATATCTCCAATGCCGGGTAGTAATCGCCTGTCTCGATATAGAGCCTTCCCCTGAGGTTCTTGTACCACGAGTCGAGCGAGTCGAGTCCGTATGCCGCCGCTCCGTACCGCACGGCCTCTTCGGTGCGTCCTTCCGACATGAGTATGACCGCCGCCTCGTAATACGACGGCGAGTGTGTCGGGTCGGCCTCTATGGCTTTGTCCAGCAGGGCGAGCGCCGCGTCGACCGAATCGTGAACGAGGGATTTTTTAAGCGCCTCCGTATAGTAGAAAGCGGCCATCTGCCCCTCTTCGAAATCTATTGTGGCTTCGGGCGACACAACGGCAGACCGGCGCACTCCGCAGGAGAGCACGGTCGACATTATGAATAGAATGTAGAAAATCCTGCCTTTCATTTTTGCTGTCGGGATAAAAATGCGGCGGAGCTGCTTAGACATCCGGCCTTTTTCAGAGCACCGAGTCGAACTGGTGCAGGAACCGTACGTCGTTTTCGAAGTATAGTCTGAGGTCCTTGACACCGAATTTGAGCATCGCTATACGTTCAATACCCATGCCGAATGCGAAGCCGCTGTATTTTTTGCTGTCTATTCCGCAAGCGTCCAGGACGTTCGGGTCCACCATTCCGCAGCCCATTATTTCCAGCCATCCGGTACCCTTGCAGACGTTGCATCCTTTGCCTCCGCACAGATTGCACGATACATCCACCTCGCCCGACGGCTCCGTGAAGGGGAAATACGACGGGCGGAGACGAATCTGCGAGCTTTCGCCGAACATCTCCTTGGCGAAGTACAGAATCGACTGTTTGAGGTCTGCGAACGAGACGCCCTCGTCTATGTACAGACCCTCGACCTGATGGAATATGCAGTGTGCGCGGTATGATATGGCCTCGTTGCGGAATACGCGTCCCGGACATATTACCCGGATCGGCGGTTTCTGGGTCTGCATCACGCGCGTCTGAATCGACGAGGTGTGAGTGCGCAGGAGTATGTCCGGGTTCTTTTCGATGAAGAACGTGTCCTGCATGTCCCGTGCCGGATGTTCGGGAGGAAAGTTGAGGGCCGAGAACACATGCCAGTCGTCCTCAATCTCCGGTCCGTCGGCGACGGTGTATCCCAGACGGTCGAATATCTCGATGATTTTGTTGCGTGTGATGGAAATCGGGTGCCTTCCGCCGCACTCCGCGGCCGCAGCCGGGCGCGTCATGTCGTCGATTGCGGCGCTCTTCTGCCCCGCCCCGTCCTTCTGAGCGCTCATTTTGAGGTCGTTTATCCGCTGCTGGGCCGCCGTTTTGAGCAGGTTTATCCGCTGCCCTATTTCGCGTTTTGCCTCCGGCGCAACTGTTTTGAACTCTTCCAGCAGAGCGTTGAGTTCACCTTTTTTACCGAGCATTTTTATGCGGAACTCCTCTATCTCGGGAGCGTTTTTTGCATTGAAATTCTCGACTTTTTCAATCAGACGGTTGATTTTATCAATCATATCGAGTTGTTTTACGTGTCGCTTCGAAGACACAAAAGTAAAAAATATTTGCGATTTAAACTATTTTTGCACGAGTAATATGGATAACGAGCGCATAAAACGACTGAAAGAGAAAGTCTCGCAGCTGCCTCTGCTGCCGGGGGTGTACCGTTTTTTCGACAGGAACGGGACGGTTATCTACGTGGGCAAGGCTAAAAGCCTGCGCAAGCGCGTGTCGTCCTATTTCGTCGATTCGCGCGACCACAGCATAAAGGTGCGTGTGATGGTGCGGCATATCGTGGATATCAAGCATATCGTCGTGGACAGCGAGTCGGACGCCCTGCTGCTGGAAAACTCGCTTATCAAGAGCTTGCAGCCGCGCTACAACGTTCTGCTCAAAGACGACAAGACCTATCCGTGGATTGCCGTGACCGCCGAGCGGTTCCCGCGTGTTATTTCGAAGCGCAGCGTGCAGCACGACGGCACCGTCTATTTCGGGCCTTATGCCTCTGTCGGCATGCAGCGCTCGCTGCTCGAACTCCTGCACACGCTCTACCCTATCCGCACCTGCACGCTCAACCTCTCGCAGGAGAACATCGGGCGCGGAAAGTACAGGCCGTGCCTGCAATACCACATACACAAATGCAAGGCTCCCTGCACGGGTGCGCAGTCCGAGGAGGAGTACGACGAGATGATAGGTCTTGTGAAGAGTATTCTGCGCGGCGATTTGCGTCCTGCCCGCTCATGGCTCGAAGAGCGCATGATGCAGGCCGCCTCACGGATGCTTTTCGAGGAGGCCGAGCAGTACCGGCAGAAGTTGCAGGCGCTCGAACACTATTCCGGCAAGTCGGTGATAGTCAGCAGTACGATAGGCGATTTGGATGTCTTCTCTCTGCTTGTGGACGAGGATACCGCGTACTGCAATTTCGTGAGAATCGTCGCCGGCAGCGTCGTGAATACCTTCACCGTGCCGCTCTCCACCGGAGTGGACCGGGACGGGGTGCAGATTCTCGCTCTGGCCATGCAGCATGTGTCCGAGCAGGTGGGCGGGCTCTCGCGTCAGGTGGTGGTGCCGTTCGAACCCGACGGCAGGCTGTTCCCAGGCACTGTCTTCACCGTCCCTCGGCGCGGCGACAAACTCAAACTTCTGGAATTTTCGGAGCGCGGCGCCCGTATCTTCCGGCTCGAAACCCTGAAAAACATGGAGATACGCTCTCCGGAGAAACACTCTTCCCGAATCATGGAGAGCATGCGCAAGGAGCTGGGGCTGGCCAGTGCTCCGCGGCATATAGAGTGTTTCGACAACTCGAACCTGCAAGGAGCCTATCCGGTCGCCTCGTGCGTGGTTTTCCGCGACGGCCGTCCGTCGAAAAAGGAGTACCGCCACTTCAACATCAAGACTGTCGACGGCATAGACGACTACGCCTCGATGCAGGAGGTTGTGCGGCGGCGTTATTCGCGTCTTGTGAGCGAAGGGGCCGAGTTGCCCGACCTTATAATCGCCGACGGAGGCAAGGGGCAGATGGAGGCCATACGCGTGGTGGTTGAGGACGAACTGGGGCTGGACATACCTATCGCCGGTCTTGCCAAGGACGACCGCCACCGCACCTCGGAGCTGCTGCTCGGTTTTCCGCCGCGTGCGGTCGGCATAAAACCTACCTCCATGCTCTTCCGCACGCTGATGAATATTCAGGACGAGGTTCACCGTTTTGCGATAAAGCATCACCGCGACAAACGTTCCAAAGGCTTCATAAACACCGAATTGGAGAAGATAGACGGCATAGGGAAGGGGAGTGCGGACAAACTTCTCGCGCATTTCCGCAGCGTAGCGGCCGTGCGCCGTGCGTCCGTTGACGAGCTTGCCGCATCTGTCGGCCGCTCGAAGGCGGAAAAGGTGTTCGGGTACTTCCACCCGCAGCAGTAGTTCCAGCAATATCTGTTTGGGTCGTGCAGCCTGCGAGCCCCGGTCTGTTTCCGTCCGGCTTTTCGGAATGCACTTCCCGTTAAAGATTAACGAAAAAAAGTCTGGTTGGAGATATTTTGCAATTCAGCAGCCTCCGCTAACCGTATTTTTGCTCCGCGGAGGCTTGTCGTACTCTCTTTGCAGGCTGCGCCACGCATGCCGCAAACTTAAAACGGGAGGTTTCGGAGATTATTTGTCGAGACTTTTTTGCGCCTCTGCCTCCTCCTGTTTGGCCGCTTTCTTGAACCATATCATAGCCTCGAAAGCGTCCTTCTTCACGCCTTTGCCTTCAAGGTATAAACTTCCGAGATTCCTTTGCGCTGTCGCCACTCCCTGCTCTGCCGCCTTGCGGTACCACTTCGCCGCCTCGGTGTAGTCCTGTTCGACCCCGTAGCCGTGGTAGTAGCAACTGCCTAAGTTGTTTTGTGCCGTTCCAAGCCCCTGCTCTGCCGCCTTGCGGTACCACTTTGCCGCCTCGGCGTAGTCCTGCTCGACTCCGTCGCCGAAAAACAGGCAGACGCCTAAATTCCTTTGTGCAAGCGCATCACCTTTCTCTGCCGCCTTGCGGTACCACTTCACCGCCTCGGTGTAATCCTGCTTGTCACCGTCGCCGTTAAAATAATAGTTGCCCAGATTGTTTTGTGCTATTGTGTACCCCTGCTCGGCTGATTTGAGGAGCCACTTCACCGCTTCGGTGGAGTCCTGCTCGACTCCGTTGCCGTAAAGATAGCAGTCGCCCAGATTGAATTGCGCTGTCGCTTCTCCCTGCACTGCTGCTTTGCGGTACCACTTCGCCGCTTCGGCGTAGTCCTGCTCGACCCCGTTACCGTAACTGTAACTGCTGCCTAAGTTGTTCTGCGACTTTACATGCCCCTGCTCGGCCGCCTTCCGCCACCACTTCACCGCCTCGGCGTGGTCCTGTTCGACTCCGATGCCGCGAGAATAGCTATTGCCCAAGGTGTTTTGCGCCTCTGCATGCCCCTGCTCTGCCGCCTTGCGGAACCACTGCGCCGCTTTGGTGTAGTCCTGCTTGACTCCGGCTCCGTTGCCGTAGCAACTGCCTAAGTTGATTTGTGCCGCTGCATGTCCCTGTTCAGCTGCCTTCCGCCACCACTTTGCGGCTTTCGAAGGTTTTTTCGCTAAATAGTAATGCACGCCCAAGTCCGTTTGCGCCGGTGCGTCACCCTGCTTTGCGGCGGATTTCAGTTCTGCGAAAGTCGAGAAGGTGTCGTATTGTGCAAAAAGAACTGTCGGTGCGAACAGAAGGCAAAGAATCATGGAAATTTTTCCGCCCGATAATTTAAGTCTCTTCATAATGTAATTGCTTTTTTTGTGTGTATTTGCGGTGATGCGGCCCGGTGCGCGCCCGGTCCGGCTGTAAAGTTACGAAAAAACGGATACGTTGCCAACACGAATCGCATACCCGGCGTAACTTTTTCCGATTTCCCGGGAGAGGCCGCAAGGATGCCGGCGGGAGGGCAGGCGCTGTTTTTGTGCGGGTCGGGAGTCCGGACGGCTGCCGGCGGGCGGAGGAGTCAGTTTTTTGGTAAATAATTTGTACTCTCGGAGCAGAGTGTGTAACTTTGCCGCTCGATGTATCTGCGGATAAAATGGAGGATAACAACAGGATAATAGAGGATATCGCCTCGCAGGAGTACAAATACGGCTTTACCACCGATATAGATACCGAGACTCTTCCCAAAGGGTTGAGCGAGAGAACCGTACGCAGCATCTCCGCCATAAAGGGGGAGCCGGAATGGATGACCGAGTACCGTCTGAGGGCATACCGGCACTGGAAAACGCTGCCTGTGCCCGAGTGGGCGCATCTGGATATTCCGGACATAGATTTTCAGGATATAATATACTATGCCGCGCCGCGGAAACACACCGACGGCGCCAAAAGTGTGGACGATATAGATCCGGAGCTTAAAGCCACGTTCGACAAGCTGGGCATTCCGCTCGAAGAGCAGCTGGCGCTTTCCGGAGTGGCTGTGGACGCGGTGATGGATTCCGTGTCGGTGAAGACCACCTTCCGGCAGACGCTCTCCGAGAAGGGCATCGTGTTCTGCTCAATGAGCGAGGCTCTGCGCGATTATCCGGAGCTGGTGCGACAGTATCTGGGAAGCGTTGTTCCGTATACCGACAACTTTTATGCGGCTCTGAACGCCGCCGTGTTCTCGGACGGTTCGTTCTGCTATATTCCCAAGGGGGTGCGCTGCCCGATGGAGCTGAGTACC
>CAYXGF010000017.1:0-31459 GCA_964464465.1 uncultured Alistipes sp.
AGGCTGGGCGGCAGCGCCACGGTATCCTTTACGTAAAATCCCAAATCGTGGTTTCCCAGCACCGAATACACGCCGCAGGGAGCGCTGATGCGCGAGAGCATCTCCATAAACGTAGGTGTGAGTTCGCTGTAACGGACATTGACCAAATCGCCGGTCGAGACCACCATATCCGGTTCGAGCATGCGCACAGTATCCACCAGCCGTCCGACGAACCGCTCGGCATTTATCAGCGACCCGATATGCAAATCCGAGAACTGAACTATGCGGAATCCGTCGAAAGCCTGAGGAATGCGCTCTGAGCACACCTCTATTCTTTCCACACGTATTGCGGAGCGTCCGTGCGTGGCACCGGCCGCCATCACGGCTGCGCACACGAGCCCTGCCGCCCATCCTGCCGGACGGAAGAGGCGCGTGCCGAACCTGCGGTCCATCAGACATCCCGCCACGATGAAAAGTTTAAGCAGCAGGAACATTATGAAGAAGAACGTGCACCACATCAGCAGGTGCATCTGGAACTCGCTCTTGTTATCGAGGAAAAGATATAGCAGAGGTATCGACACCACCAGCAGGTCGGGCAGCGAGATGCACGCAACCAGAGCGGTCTTCAATTCATCCGAACACCGGTACCAGCGTATTCTCAGCCTGTAAAGAGCAACGTCCGCGCACACGGCGGCCGCCAAAAGACATATTCCGAAAAGCAACATCATATCCCCGAACCGTTTTCAGCCTGTTTCCAAGGCGCGAAGTTACGAAAAATTCCGGCATATATATTGCATTTATGCTGCCAGCATATGAAACACGTTATAAAACAGATTTTTATGAAAAAATTCCTTATTTCGGTCTCGCTGGCGCTCGCATGCCTTGCCTCCGAAGCCCAGAACATGGAGGGCGACTACAAACCGCACGTGAACATCATCACACGCAAAGGGCACGAACATCACGACGACAATGCACGCGCGATACGCAATGCAGCAAAAATCTACGAGCAAACGCACGTCGGCGGATTCCAGCAGTCCCACAAGCCCAACTACATATTCTCGTCACACGACAACCGTTTCATGATAGCACTGGGCGGATATGTCAACACCCGCGTGGCATACGACATGAAGGGCATAGTGGACGACACTGACTTCGTGACATACGACATTCCCACGGCCGAAAGCTACGCCACACGCCAGAAACTGACGATGGACGCAACCACCTCGCGTCTGTTCGTGAAGGCGATAGCCGTCTCCCGCACGCTCGGCAACATAGTCACGTACATCGAGACCGATTTTCGCGGATACCGGGGCGACCTGCGGCTCAGACTCGCCTACATCTCGTTCAAGGGGTTCATGTTCGGTCGCAACATCACTACGTTCTGCGACCTGGACGCAGGACCCAATACCGTCGACTTCCAGGGTCCGAACTCTTACAGCGTGCATTACAGCACGATGATTCGCTACGTGCTCCCCATAGGCAAGCATTGGAGCATCGCCGCGGCAGCCGAAATGCCGTCGCTTAGCGCCACATATCCGGCCGAACTCTTCTCCGGCATTCCGCAACGCGTGCCCGATTTTCCAGTATACGTGCAGTACAGATGGAGCAAGCGCAATCCGAGTCACATACGGTTCTCCGCCATATTCAGGGACATGTACTACCACGCCGAAGCCACCGGCAAAAACATGGCGCAGTTCGGCTGGGGCGTACAGCTCAGCGGCAACGTGCGCTTCGCCCGGCGCGTGAACCTCATGTTCAACGGCATATACGGGGAAGGCATAACACCGTATATACAGGACCTGTCCGGCTCGGGACTCGACCTGGTGCCGCGCAACACCGACAGGCTCTCTATGCAGACGCTTCCCATGTTCGGATTCTTCGCCGCAGCACAGGTCAACATCACTCCGCGCACGTTCATCTCCGGCGGATACTCATGGGTCAAAGTCGATTCCGGAGACAAGTACCGCACCGAGAATCTTTACAAAGACGCGACATACATCTTCTGCAACATCTTCCACAACCTGACCAGCTCGTGCAAGATTGCCGTGGAGTACCTGCACGGCATACGGCAGGACGTCTCGGGAGCGGAAGGCAGCGCCAACAGGGTGCAAGCCATGATTCAATACAATTTTTAACGCCTGAAAATTTGGCGGATAAAAAATCTTGACATATATTTGTACGTCTGAAACAGTTATCGGAACTTCTTTATGGGAAATTTCAAAATACACGCATGGTGGTGGCAATCGTTGGAGCAAGGTAAACAATGATTGACATTCGGCATGCATGTATGCGACATAAATAAAACGAATCCCGTTGTTTACCAGAGTAAACGGCGGGATTTTTCATTAATAGATTTCTAATCGTCAAATTTTAAATAAAAAACAGAACTCATGACAAGAACCAAAAAATTCCAGCTTACGGACCAGCAGCTGCCTACCCAATGGTACAACATCGTGGCTGACATGCCCAACAAACCGCTGCCGCCGCTGAATCCGGCAACAAAACAGCCCGTCACCAAAGAGATGATGTCGGCAATTTTCGCCGAGGAGCTGATGGACCAGGAGATGTCGACCGAGAGGTACATCGATATTCCGGACCAGGTGCAGGACCTGTACAAGATATGGAGAAGCACTCCGCTTGTAAGGGCCTACAACCTCGAAAAGGCTCTCGACACCCCCGCAAAAATATATTTCAAGAACGAGGGCGTATCCCCGGCCGGCTCGCACAAGCCCAACACAGCCATTCCGCAGGCATACTACAACTACAAGCAGGGCATCAAGCATCTGACCACCGAAACAGGCGCCGGACAGTGGGGCTCGGCCATATCGCTGGCCGCCCAGTATTTCGGCATCGACCTTAAAGTGTTCATGGTCAAGGTCAGCTTCAATCAGAAACCGTACCGCAAGCTGATGATGAACACCTGGGGCGCCGACGTATATGCCTCGCCCAGCGAGATTACCGAAGCCGGACGCGCTGCTCTCGCAGCCGACCCGAACTGCTCCGGCTCTCTGGGACTGGCAATCTCCGAAGCGGTCGAAATGGCTGTCAAGGACCCCGAAAGCACACGCTACTGTCTGGGCAGCGTACTCAACCACGTGCTTCTGCATCAGACCGTAATCGGACAGGAGGCTCTGGCGCAGATGGAGATGGCAGGCGACTATCCCGACATCGTAATCGGATGTTTCGGCGGAGGCAGCAACTTCGCAGGTATCGGATTCCCGTTCCTCAGAGGCAATTTGACGGAAGGCAAGACCACACGAGTAATAGCCGTGGAGCCCGAAAGCTGCCCGAAACTCACCCGCGGAACATTCCAGTACGATTTCGGCGACGTGGCCGGATTCACACCGCTCATCCCGATGTACACGCTCGGACACAACTTCCAGCCGGCCGACATCCACGCAGGAGGCCTGCGCTATCACGGTGCCGGTTCTATCGTAAGCCAGCTGCTCAAAGACAAGCTCATCGAGGCGCAGTCCATTCCGCAGTTGGAGACTCTCGCCGCAGGCGTGCTCTTCTCCAAGACGGAAGGAATCATCCCTGCTCCTGAATCGACACACGCAATCGCCGCAACGATTCGTGAGGCGCTCAAAGCCAAAGAGGAGGGAACACCGAAGACGATTCTGTTCAACCTCTCGGGACACGGCTTGGTCGACCTTTACGCCTACGAGCAATACTTCGCCGGAAATCTGAAAAACTACAAGGTGACGGACGAGGAAATATCCAAAACCATCGCCCAGCTCGAAAAGATTGTCTGACGCGACTTCACGCTGACAAATTAAAAAGTCCCGAATTTTTTCGGGACTTTTTTAATTTGTGCACGGATATTGGGTTAACCGGACATAAACAAAAACGGCAATATCCGGCTCGACCTTGCAGGATGCGTGTCGTAGCCTGCGGAAAGAGCGCAGCGAGCCTCCGCGTGACATAGGCTGCGGGCCGCAGGTTACAAGCCGTTCACGCTACGAGCTTAAAGCAGATGGTTTTAAATAAAAATACTGCGGTTTATTTCTTTCGCCGCACGAGTTTGTCTATATTTGTACTTCATAAAACATTCGGTTGAAAATGGAATTCATCGAAACGCACAATCTTACCGGACTGCTGATAGGAGCGGCAACATTCCTCATTATCGGCCTTTTCCATCCGATAGTCATAAAAGGAGAATATTACTTCGGCGTAGGGTGCTGGTGGGCATTTCTGGTTGCCGGAGCAGCGCTTATTGCGGCGGCGATAGCCGTGCGCAGCGTACTGTGGTCATCGCTGTGCGGCGTGACGGCATTCTCGTGTCTGTGGAGCATCGGCGAACTATTCGAACAGCGGCGCAGAGTGGATAAAGGATGGTTCCCGAGCAATCCGAAGCGAAAAAAACGAAAGTAAAAAATGAGCAATATTCCTCTCGCGGAGAGACTGCGGCCAAGGAGTCTCGACCAATACATAGGCCAGAGCCATCTGGTCGGACCGGACGGCGTGTTCAAACGGTTTCTGGATTCGGGCAACGTGCCGTCATTCATACTGTGGGGCCCTCCCGGCGTCGGAAAAACTACGCTCGCCCAGCTCGTGGCCAGTGCGCTTAACCGGCCGTTCCACACCCTGTCCGCCATAAGCTCGGGCGTAAAGGACATACGCGAAGTTCTCGACAAGGCCCGGCAGCAGAGGTTCTTCGGCACACCGTCGCCATTCCTCTTCATCGACGAGATACACCGCTTCAACAAAAGCCAGCAGGACTCCCTGCTCGGTGCGGTCGAGCAAGGCATCGTCACGCTCATCGGAGCAACGACCGAGAATCCGTCGTTCGAGGTCATCTCCCCGCTCCTGTCCCGCTGTCAGGTCTACGTACTGAAAGCCATGACCGACCCGGAGTTGCAGACGCTGTTAGACAGGGCGATAAATTCCGACACATACCTCAGGGAGCGCAAAGTCACAGTCGAACAGACCGACGCGCTGTTCCGCTTCGCGGGAGGCGACGCACGCAAGCTGCTGAACATACTGGATATAATAGCCGGAGCCACCGACGGGGAAATAATAATTTCGGACAAGAAAGTCACCGAATGTCTGCAACAGAACATCGCCCTGTACGACAAAAACGGAGAGCAGCACTACGACGTGATATCGGCATTCATAAAGAGCGTTCGAGGAAGCGACCCGAACGCCGCCATATACTATCTTGCCCGCATGCTGGCCGGCGGAGAGGAGCCTCGGTTCATCGCGCGGCGGCTGGTGATACTCGCCTCGGAGGATATCGGACTCGCCAATCCCAACGCACTGCTTCTCGCCAACGCATGTTTCGACACGGTGCATAAAATCGGCATGCCCGAGGCCCGCATAACTCTGGCCGAAACAACCATATATCTTGCCACAAGCCCCAAAAGCAACTCGGCATACCGGGCTATCGACGAAGCTCTCGCACTTGTCGGACACGACACTACGGCCCGGCCCGTGCCACTGCACCTGCGCAACGCACCGACACGGCTCATGTCGGAGCAGGGATATGGCAAAGGATACAAGTACGCGCACGATTTCGAGGGGCATTTCGCCTCCATGGAGTTCATGCCGGCGGGTCTGAGCGGCAAAAAATTCTACACGCCGGACTGCGGAAACCCCACCGAAGCGAAAATCGGACAGCGCATCATGGAGCTGTGGAAGGACAAGTACCGGTAAGCGGCTCCTTCTCCCCCTTCCACGGGCCGCGCATGCGCGGAAAAACACCGGCATGTCTTTCTGGCACAAACATTAAGACAAAAAAGAACAATCGCGGCGCCGCAAGATTGGATTATAGATATTATCTATTATCTTTGCCTTGTCGATAAGTCGGACTACTATGACCATAATTCAACTCGAATATCTGTTGGCCGTCGCCAACTGCGGAAGTTTCTCACAGGCCGCCGACATATGTTTCGTCACGCAGCCGTCGCTGAGTATGCAGATAAAAAACCTCGAAGAGGAGCTCGGCGTGGTGTTGCTGGACCGCTCGAAAAAACCCGTAATACCGACCGAAGCCGGAGATGTGGTACTCAAAAACGCACGCGAGGCTATCAAGGCGTACAACTATGTCAAGGAGTCGGTCAAGGAGCTAAAAGGCGAAATCTCAGGCTCGCTGCGCCTCGGCGTCATTCCGACCGTAGCTCCGTATCTGCTGCACCGGTTCATTCCCTCGTTCATAAAGAAATATCCGAAAGTGGAGCTCGAAGTCAAGGAGATGGAAACGCTCGAAATATGCCGCGCACTGGAAAAGGACAATCTCGACGTAGCGATAATTTCGAGCGGAACAACTCCCGAGGGCATCATGGAATACGAACTGTTCAACGACAGGTTCTTCGCATACGTATCGCCCTCGTGCGACCTGTTCGAGCGCAGCAACGTCCGAATCGAGGACATAGACCCGCGCCAGCTGATACTGCTGTCGCCGGGGCACTGCCTCCGGAACCAGGTGCTGGAACTGTGCCAGGGAAGATACGCATCGCAAGGCAAATACAGATTCGAGAGCAACTCGCTGGATACGCTGATGCACATCGTAGACTGCACATCGTGCATAACCGTAATCCCGGAGATGGCCACGCACTACATACCCGAGCAGCGCCGCCAGCAGGTCAAGACCCTCGCCAAAGGAGCCGCATCGCGCAAAATAGCTCTGGCCGTAAGGCGGACATATGTCAAGCACTCAATCATATCGGCCCTGCGCGAGGCCATACTCGGCACCGCCGCGCAGATTGAATAGACACACCGGTGCGGAACCGAACCGATGCGCGTCGCAAATAAAACCTGCGCCGCGCAATTTTTTTGCAGGATATTTGTTTATATTTCGTAACTTTGCTGGTTGTAACGGAAAATATACATGGACAAACTTTTAGAAACAATCGTAGAGGCTATTCAGGAGAAAAAAGGCCAGAACATCATTTCGCTCGACCTTCGCAAGATAGACGGGGCAATATGCTCGCACTTCGTGGTGTGCAACGCCGACTCCACCACACAAGTGGGCGCGATAGCCGCCGGAATAGAAGAAAAAGTGCTGACACAGACCGGCCAGAACGTATGGAGAGTGGACGGTGCGACAAACTCGCTGTGGATTGCTATGGACTACATCGACATAGTGGTGCATATCTTCCAGACGCCGCTCAGAGACTTCTACAAACTCGAACAGCTCTGGGCCGATGCCCCGAAAACAGAATACCGAAGCGAAGAATAGGAATTACGCATGGCAACGAACAATAAGACGAACAGAAAGAAAGAGGGCAAAGGCAGCTCGCCCAAATTATTCAGATCCGGAAGCCCGTTCATGTGGGGCTGGGCAGCCATAGCCGCAATAATCCTCGGATATTATATTCTCGGCGGGACATCGGCTCCGGTCAAAACCGACTGGAATACCGTCGAGGGAATGATAGAGCGCGGCGAGGTGCAAAAAATCGAGGTCATAAACAAGGAGACGGCCGAAGTGTATCTTTCTGACAGTGCCATAGAGAAGTACCGCAGTCAGAAAGAGTACCGCAATATCCCGGCCACCGGGGTGCAGTTCACTTTCAACATCGGTTCGGTGGACACGTTCCGCCAGGATTTGGATGCCGTCGAATCAAGCTCAGGACACGACATCACGCTCTCGTACGACAACCGCCGCAACGTATGGACCGACCTGCTTGTATCGCTGCTCCCGTGGGTGCTCATAATCGGCGTGTGGATATTCATCATGCGCGGTATGTCGGCAGGGGCCGGAGGCGGAGGAGGCGCCGGAAGCGGAGTTCTCGGCGTCGGCAAGGCCAAGGCGCAGGTTTTCGACAAGGACAATTCCACAAAAATAACATTCAAGGACGTAGCGGGACTGGAAGAGGCGAAAGTCGAGATTATGGAAATAGTCGACTTCCTGCGCAATCCGCAGAAATACAAGGACCTCGGAGGCAAGATTCCCAAAGGTGCGCTGCTCGTGGGCCCTCCGGGAACCGGCAAGACGCTGCTGGCCAAGGCCGTGGCGGGAGAAGCCGACGTTCCGTTCTTCTCCATCAGCGGTTCGGACTTCGTGGAGATGTTCGTAGGCGTGGGTGCGTCAAGAGTCAGGGACCTCTTCCGTCAGGCCAAAGAGAAAGCCCCGTGCATAGTCTTCATAGACGAGATAGACGCCATAGGACGTGCGAGAGGCAAAAACGTAGGATTCTCGGGCAACGACGAGAGGGAGAACACGCTCAATCAACTACTCACCGAGATGGACGGTTTCGGCACCAATGCGGGAGTGATAGTACTGGCCGCAACCAACAGAGCCGACATACTCGACAAGGCGCTGATGCGTGCCGGACGTTTCGACAGACAGATAGAGGTTGGACTGCCTGACCTAAAAGAGCGTCAGGAAATATTCGCCGTACACCTGAAAGGTCTGAAAACGGTGGAAAACCTCGACAGGGAGTTTCTTGCGAAACAGACACCCGGATTCTCCGGTGCTGACATCGCCAACGTCTGCAACGAAGCCGCGCTCATCGCAGCCCGCGGCGACAAAAAAGCAATCGAAAAGCAGGATTTTCTCAGCGCCATCGACCGTATCGTGGGCGGTTTGGAACGCAAGAACAAGATAATCACGCCGGAAGAAAAACGTGTCATAGCGTTCCATGAGGCCGGACACGCGACCGTGAGCTGGATTCTCGAAGAGGCGAACCCGCTTATCAAAGTCACCATCATTCCCCGCGGCAAGGCGCTCGGCGCAGCATGGTATCTGCCGGAAGAGAGGCAAATCACGACCCGCGAACAGATGATGGACGAGATGGCCGCCACTCTGGGAGGGCGCGTCTCGGAAAAAATCAATTTCGGGAAAATCTCCACCGGCGCGCTCAACGATTTGGAGCGTGTGACAAAGCAGGCCTATGCGATGGTGGCATACTACGGCATGAGCACGAAAGTCGGCGACAGGAGTTTCTACGACTCGACGGGACAGAGCGAGATGTCGCTGTCCAAACCTTACAGCGAATCCACCGCGCAGGAGATAGACTCCGAGGCAAAGGCCATAATAGACGAAGCATATGCAATGGCCGAAAAAGTCATACTCGAACACCGCGACGGCCTTACGGCACTGGCCGAGAGACTGCTCGAAAAAGAGGTGGTGTTCACCGATGATTTGGTCGAGATATTCGGCAAACGCAAAAAAGACATAATGAAAGAGCAGCAGGAAGCGGCTGCAACCGAGAACAACTGAATCGCATGAACGAAAAGGCCCGAAACCTGATAATCCGCACAGTCAGCGGAATTGTACTGACTGCCATAGTTCTGGCGGCCGTGACAATATCCCGCTGGGGACTGGCAGCCCTCACCGGAGCGATAACGCTGGGCGGAATACTCGAACTGTACGCCATGGCCCGGAAAGCGGGATGCAGTCCGCAAAGAATCACCGGGGCAGCGGCAGGGCTCCTCTCGTTAGGGAGCATAATAGCTCTTTGCGAAGGGGTGACGGGTGCGTCCGCAGCAATACCGGCCGGCCTTCTCGCCGCCGGATGCGCCGTGGTCGCCTTGCTGGCATCGTTCTTCATAGAACTTTCAAGAAAAACCGCCACGCCGATTCTCAACATCGCCGTCACGCACATGGCAACGCTGTATGTTGCACTGCCGATGTCGATGCTGTACATGATTCCTTACGTAAGCGACGTATCCGCCGACGGATGGAATCCGGAACCCGCTCTGGCATACATATTCATTGTGTGGGCAAACGACGTGTTCGCCTATCTGACCGGCATGAGCATCGGCCGGCACAGACTGTGCGAAAGGCTGTCCCCGAAAAAATCGTGGGAGGGATTCTTCGGCGGAGTGGCCGGTGCCGTAATCGTCGCCGCGGCCGCGGCATGGTATATGGACGCAGACATGGGGCTGTGGTGCGGAATCGGACTTGTCGTCGCGCTGACCGGTGTCTGCGGCGACCTTGTGGAGTCGATGTTCAAACGTTCGGCCGGAGTAAAGGATTCCGGCAACATAATACCCGGACACGGCGGATTTCTCGACAGATTCGACGCCATGCTGCTCTCCGCTCCATTCGTATTCATAATATTCATAATATACGCACTGCTTTAACCGACCCGAAATGAAAATAAACGAAGAAGGAAAAACCATCATAACAGTAACCGCTGCCGTTTGCTCGGTCGCAGCGATAATCGTTACGGCAATATGCGGCGCAAGCGGCTGGACGGCCGTCGCATGGTCTCTGGCCGCAGTGCTGACAGCATTCTGCATCGCTTTTTTCAGAGAACCCGACAGAGCGATGCTTCAAGACCCGGATTTGATATTCGCACCGTGCGACGGACAGGTAGTGGTCTGCGAGGATGTTGTGGAGACGGAGTATCTCGGCCAGCGCTGCATGCAGGTGTCGATATTCATGTCGCTGACAAACGTACACATAAACTGGTACCCGGTGGGAGGCACGGTGGAATATTTCAAACATCACAACGGACGGTTCATGGTGGCCTGGCACCCGAAGTCGTCCGAAGAGAACGAGCACACGACGACAGCCGTAAAAACTCCAAGGGCGACCATAGTGTTCCGTCAGGTGGCCGGTCTGGTGGCACAGCGCATCGTTTCGTATGCCGTGGAAGGCAAAAGCGTGCAGCAGAACAGCAAATGCGGATTCATCAAGTTCGGAAGCAGGGTCGACCTGTTCCTGCCGCTGGACTGCGAGATACTCGTATCGCTCGGGCAGAAGGTCACCGGCACCCAGACGCCGATTGCCAAAATAAAATAGAGACAGCATGAACTCGGCCCCGAAATATATATTAGGAACAGCGGTGACGATAGTGTCGCTGCTGACGGTATGGTATTTCAGGGACATTGTGGCATATATACTTATTGCGGCAGTAGTGGCCATAATCGGCAAACCGGTCATGGACATGCTCCTGCGCATACATATCCGCAACAGAAGAATGCCGCGCTGGGGCGCCGCACTGCTGACAGAAACCTGCATATGGCTTATCTTCGCAGCGCTGTTCTCGATTTTCATCCCGCTCGTAATAAGCAAGGTGAATGAACTTTCGGGACTCAACGGAGAGATGTTCGAAGGTACATTCTCATCGTCGGTCCGCTCTTTTCAGACATACCTGATAAACACTCTGGGACTCGACCCGTCATTCTCGCTCACAGACTCGATATTATCCGAAATAAAGAAGCTGCTTAACATCAACATGCTCAATTCGTTCATCGCATCGGTGGTGACGATTGCCGGAAACATAGGCATAGGACTCTTCTCAATCACATTCATAGCGTTCTTCTTCCTCAAAGACGAAAACATGTTCTGCAACATGCTGGTAACGATTTTCCCGCATAAGTACGAACACAACATCCGCAATGCGATGGACTCGGTGGGCACGCTGCTGATGAGGTATTTCACCGGTATAATAGCCGAATCGCTAATCCTCACGACATTCGTGTCGGTGGTGCTGCTCCTGTTCGGCGCTGCGGCCAAGGAAGCGCTTTTCATCGGCATGTTCGTCGGACTGCTTAACGTCATTCCGTACGTAGGCCCTATGATAGCATTCTGCGTAAGCATTCTTATCGCAATGCTCTCACCTCTCGCGGGATTCACTCTCCAAGCAACCGCAATGGTGGTGGGTGCTACGGTACTCACATCGCAGCTTATCGACAACATGCTGTTGCAGCCGATTCTATACTCCAACCGCGTCAAGGCTCATCCGCTGGAAATCTTCATCGTGATACTGATAGCCGGAAACGTGGGCGGCGTGATAGGCATGCTGCTCGCCATTCCGTCGTACAATGTCATACGAGTTTTCGCAAAAGAGTTTTTCAATAAATTCAGAGTGGTGCAGAAACTCACCGAAAAAATCTGACCCTGATACTCATGACAACCATAAAAGGCACAGTAGTCGAAGGCAACAGAATCGGCCGGAGGATAGGATTCCCGACAGCGAACATAGACGTCGCCCCTGATACCGGAATCGAAAACGGAGTGTATGCCGCTCTCGCCACTCTATCCGGCAAAACGTACGGAGCTATGGCCAATCTGGGATGCAGGCCGTCCGTGGGACGCACGGGCGCACGGAACCTCGAAGTGCATCTGCTGAACTTCGACGGAGATATTTACGGCCGGACGATAGAGGTCAGACTGTTGCGGAAGATACGCGACGAACGGGCTTTCGCCTCACTCGAAGAACTGGCCAAGCAGATCGCAAAAGACAAAATCAAAATTTCAAATATTCTGGATATGTTTTTAGACACTACCCTACCTTACAAAATCGCGGACATCTCGCTTGCCGAATGGGGCCGCAAAGAGATAGAAATCTCCGAGCACGAGATGCCTGGACTCATGGCCCTGCGCCGCAAATACGCAGCCTCGAAACCGCTCGCCGGAGCCCGCATCATGGGCTCGCTCCACATGACGATTCAGACCGCCGTACTTATCGAGACTCTGGTCGAACTCGGTGCCGAAGTACGCTGGTGCAGTTGCAACATATTCTCCACACAGGACCATGCTGCGGCCGCGATAGCTGCGGCAGGAGTGCCCGTATTCGCATGGAAAGGCGAGACGCTGCCCGAATACTGGTGGTGCACCGCCATGGCCCTCTCCTTCCCCGGAGGCAAGGGACCGAACCTTATCGTAGACGACGGAGGCGACGCGACGCTCCTGATTCACAAGGGATACCGTGCCGAGAATGACGCCGCCACGCTCGATGCAGCACCGTCTTCATATGAGGAGGAGGTGATTATCGATACGCTGAAAAAATTGCTCGAAGAGCAGCCCGGCAAATGGCACGATACGATAAAGGAGCTCAAAGGCGTATCGGAGGAGACGACGACGGGCGTTCACCGTCTCTATCAGATGATGGAACGCGGGGAGCTGCTCATTCCGGCAATCAACGTCAACGACTCCGTCACCAAAAGCAAGTTCGACAACCTCTACGGCTGCCGCGAATCGCTGGCCGACGGAATAAAACGCGCCACAGACGTGATGATAGCAGGAAAAGTCGCAGTAATCTGCGGATACGGCGATGTAGGCAAGGGTTGTGCGAAAAGCATGCGCTCTTACGGCGCCCGTGTCATAGTCACTGAAATCGACCCCATATGCGCATTGCAGGCCGCCATGGAAGGATTCGAAGTGAAAACTGTGGACGAGGCACTGGATGAAGGCAACATATTCGTGACTTGCACCGGCAACTGCGACATCATAACCCTCGAACACATGCAGCGCATGCGCGACCAGGCAATCGTCTGCAACATCGGTCACTTCGACAACGAGATACAGATGGACCGCCTCGAAAAATGCGAGGGCGTAGTGCGCACCAACATCAAACCGCAAGTCGACAAATTCACATTCCCCGGCGGAAACTCGATATTCATCCTCGCCGAAGGACGTCTGGTCAACCTCGGCTGCGCGACAGGACATCCGTCGTTCGTAATGAGCAACTCGTTCACCAACCAGACGCTCGCCCAGATGGAACTGTGGCAGAACCGCGACAATATGAAAGTGGGGGTCTACCGCCTGCCCAAACATCTGGACGAAGAGGTGGCGCGTCTTCACCTCGAAAACATCGGCGTACACCTCACCCGTCTGTCGCAGAAGCAGGCCGACTACATCGGAGTACCGGTCGACGGACCATACAAAGCAGAGCACTACAAGTATTAGAAAGCGGCTCTCCGGACCGGCGCAGGCCGCAGCTTCGGTTGCGGGATGGCGTCCGGAGCGCGGCGGGCAATCCGCAACGCTCATTGCGACGACCTGCGGCCGGCCATGTCAAAATAATCGCCTTAAAAGAAAAGCGGCTGTATCGAGACCCGATACAGCCGCTTTTTCAATACGGTATGCAAATATTACTTGATGCCGAGCTTATCCTTTATCTGCTGCGGGATGGCATTCTTGTTGACCATCACGCAAGTGGTGCGGAGCGCAACATAGGGGAACGAAGCATAGAAATAGCCGTTGTACTTATGGTTGTCGGCACCCCACGAGTTTTTGACCTTGAAATATTTGTTTCCGTTCTGGTCGGTTGCAAGACCCATGATGAGCATCGCGTGGTCATCCGTGGTGTCGTAGTTGTCGAACGTCTGCTGACGCATCTCCTGAGTAATGGTCTTCTCCTTGCCGGGCTTGTCGAACTTGTAGAGTGCGGCCTGTTTCTCAGCCTCGGAAAGCGCCACCCACTTCGAGAGTTCCGTACCCTCCATGCTCTCGACATCAGCCTCGGGAACGATAGCCACACCGTTTCTCCACGAGAAACCGCGATCGCTCACATCCGACGCCCACAGCACTGTATAACCTCCGTTCACGGCATCCTCCACGACCTGCATGAATTCGTCTATCGGCAGATTGTACGACAGGTTCCAGTCCCAGTTATCGGGTACTTCCAGAGCGAAAGACTCGTAGAACGGGTGGTGAGTGTAGGAAGTCAGCGACACATAGTCGTCCATATCGAGACCCAGCGACTCGGCATATGAAGCGGGCGTGTAGGTTTTGCCGTCCACTTCGAAAGTCTCCACATTCTTGCCGAGGTAGGCGTCGAAAATTCCGCTCAGACCCTCTTTCCATACAGGAGTCAGAGTCTTCAACGGAGCCGAAATCACAACGTCGACATAAGCCTTCACAAGAGCGTCGAGCTCTGCATGCTTATGATTGTCGGTGCCGTAGTTAAGTCCTGCGTAGACGCTTTCGGGCACAAGACCGTGTCTCTTCACCGCATTGAACACATCCATCGACACGGCGCCGCCGGCACAGTTGGTCTTGCCGTGCATGCGCACGTACTTCTCCGCACGGTCCAGATAAGAGTTGCGGACAATCCACATCTCGGACAAATCGACCTCCTTGCCGCCATTGCGCAGAATCTCGCATTCCAGAAACGAAAGTCCCGAAAAACACCAGCACGTACCGCTGCTGGCCTGATTCTTCACTGATGTCACCGGAAGCGTCTTCACGTCCGTGAAAACATAACCCTGAGGCTGTACCACCTTGTTCTTCTCCTTGCCTTTATCCTTGGCCGAAGCGGACACCAACGCCGCACAGCACAGGACAATAGTTAAAAATCTTTTCATTTTTTACTCGGTTTTCTTAAATTATGTAAGTTTAAATATATTTTTCAGACAAATACCGTTCGCAGTAAAACCGCAAACGACTCTACAAAGTTAGTTTTTTACATCCAAACGGCAAACAAAAAAGACCGGAATTCCGCCTTTGTATCGGATTCCGGTCTTTTTAAGCCCATTCTCGGTTCTCTTACTTCTTGCAGCCGCAGGTCGTGGTGCTTTTCTTGGTCGAATTCGTCGTGGTAGACTTCGTCTGTCCCTTCGGAGTAATTTTGCTGTCTTTCATAACGGTAAATTTTTAATGTTAGTTTTTTATTCTCCTGCCTTACTCGCGTATGCAGGTGTCGAATCTGCCGATGCTGTTCGGCATGCCGACACTCTGTTACATCCATAAAATATGCCAATATGTCCGGTAAGTTTGTTTTTACCGCCGCTTTTTCGTATCTTTGACCTTCGGTCGAAGATACTTCCGCGCTGGTGATTCTGCAAGCAATTCAGGTTTGCTGTTTTGTTTATTCGTATCTTTGGCCTGCGGCCCAAGATACTCACGCTCGGCAATACTCAAATAAATTTGGCATTGCTCTCGCTTATTCGTATCTTTGAAAGATTTTTTAAATTGTCTGCGGCTTGCGACCGCACAAAAAACTAAAAACCCAAAACGAATGATAACGCTTCACACGTTCAATCTGTTTCTTGTGATAATGTCCGCCGTTGCGGTGGTGGTATTCATCGCTCTTTTCTTCGTAAAAGCCGGATACGGCGTCTTCTTCGACCCCAAATGGGGGCCTGCAATACCAAACCGCACAGGATGGTTCCTGATGGAAGTGCCTGTATTCATAACAATGACCGTTCTGTGGCTGATGTCCGAACGTACATGGCAGGCAGTTCCGCTGTGCTTCTTCATAATCTTCCAGACGCACTACCTGCAACGCTCGTTCATATTCCCGTTCCTCATACGTGGCAAAAACAAAATGGCCCTCGGCATAATCCTGATGGGCGCCATATTCAACACGCTCAACGCGATGATGCAGGGAGGATGGATATTCTTCCTCTCGCCCGAATATCCGGCATCATGGCTCCGCTCGCCGCAGTTCATCGCCGGACTCGCGCTTTTCATCGCCGGAATGGCCATAAACATGGACTCCGACAGAATAATTCGCAACCTGCGCAAACCGGGCGACACAAAACACTACATCCCGCGCGGAGGAATGTTCCGCTACGTATCGTCGGCAAACTACCTGGGTGAATTCATCGAGTGGACAGGATTCGCGGTTCTCACATGGAGCTGGTCGGGCGCCGTATTCGCCCTGTGGACATTCGCCAATCTCGCACCGCGCGCAAACTCGATTTACAAAAGATACGAACAGGAGTTCGGAGACCAGTTCCGCAGTCTCAAACTCAAACGAATGATACCTTTCATATACTAACACCATAACGGCTATGGAAGAAAACAATACCACAAAGGAATCAAAGCTATTCACCCCCTATAAACTGGGAGGAGTGACACTCCGCAACAGAACAATCCGCTCTGCCGCATTCGAAAGCATGGGCAAGGACTTCGGACCTACGCAGCAGCTCAAAGACTATCACGTCAGCGTGGCACGCGGAGGCGTCGGAATGACAACGCTCGCATACGCCGCCGTCTGCCGCAGCGGTCTGTCATTCAACAAACAGCTGTGGCTCAGACCGGAGATAGTGCCTGCACTCAAAGATATAACCGACGCCGTACACGAGCAGGGCGCCGCCGCATCCATACAGATAGGACACTGCGGCAACATGACGCACTACTCCACCGCAGGGCAGATTCCAATAGGTGCCTCGTCCGGCATCAATCTCTACGCATACACACCCGTGCGCGGAATGCGCAAGGACGAGATTCGTCAGGTGGCGCAGGACTTCGGACGGGCGGTGCACACGGCTCACGACGCAGGATTCGACTGCGTGGAGGTACATGCAGGACACGGATACCTAATCTCGCAGTTCCTTTCGCCGTACACCAACCGCCGGAAGGACGAGTTCGGCGGCTCGCTCCAAAACCGCATGCGTTTCATGCGCATGTGCATGGACAGCGTCATGGAAGCGGCTGCAAAAACAGGAATGTCGGTTCTCGTGAAGCACAACATGGAGGACGGGTTCAAAAGCGGAATACAGATTCCCGAGAGCATCGAGATTGCCAAGGAAATCGAAAAATACGGCGTCAACGGAATCGTGCTGTCGAGCGGATTCGTGAGCAAGGCGCCGATGGCCGTGATGCGCGGAATCATTCCTATATATACGATGAGCTACTACATGGAGTGGTGGCTGCGCTATTTCGTCCGCATAGGAGGCCCGTTCATGATTAAGCAGTTCCCGTTCGAGGAGTGTTTCTTCTTAGAAAACGCGCTCAAATTCCGCAAGGAACTCAAATGCCCGCTCGTATACGTGGGCGGACTAATCAGCCGCGAAGGCATCGACAAGGTGCTGGACAGCGGTTTCGAGATGGTGCAGATGGGCCGTGCGCTGGTCAGCGAACCGGATTTCGTGAACCGTCTCAAAGCCGAGGACAGAAGCTGCCGCAGCCGCTGCGACCACAAAAACTACTGCATAGCGCGAATGTACTCCGTAGACATGAAGTGCTGCTACGACTGCAAGGACGAACTGCCGCGTAAAATCAAAAAGGAAATAGGACTGTTGTAAGACGCCATGCGAAAGGGAGAAATCGTCAGAGGAAGCAGAACGGCTCTGGTCACCGGAGCCAGCAGCGGAATAGGAAAAGCGATAGCCGAACAGCTGGCACAGTACGGCTACAACCTCGTAATCGTAAGCAGGGACGAAGAGTTGCTCGAATCGACAGCCATAGAACTGGGCGGGAAATACTCAGTGTCGGTTCTGCACCGGAGCATGGATTTGGCAACGCAGCAGGCTGCATACAATCTGTATGACTGGTGCACGGGCGCGGGTATCGAGATAGATGTTCTTGTAAACGACGCAGGCATGTTCATCTACAACGACACGCTCAAATGCGAGCTCTGCCGGATAGAGGACATAATGAATCTTCACATGGTGACCCCCACTCTGCTGTGCCGTCTTTTCGGAAACGACATGGCAAAAAGGCACCATGGACACATTCTCAACATCGCCTCGTACTCAATATGGATGAATTATCCGGGACTGTCGCTTTACAGCGCGACAAAGAACTACCTGCGCAGCTTCTCCAAACCGTTCGCGGGCGAGATGCGAGACAAGGGAGTGACCGTAACGGCGGTATCGCCTGCCGGAGTCACCACCGACCTCTACGGGCTGCCCGACAGATACAAGAAGCTCGGTAACCGTATAGGCGTTCTGGATACGCCTGAAAAGATTGCAAGAGTATCCGTCAGGGCCATGTTCCGCGGCCGCAGGCACGTCGTGCCGGGAATAATGAACAGGATTGCAATTCCAATCCTGAGGCTGCTGCCCGGCTGCGTCATCCGACTTGCAAGACGACTGACAATGTGCCTGCAAAAATAAACAAGACCGATATGCACAGCCACATACGGAATATAGTTTTCGATTTGGGCGGCGTGCTCGTGGACCTGCACATGCAGCGCTGTCTGGATGCGTTTCACGCTCTCGGATTCTCGGATGCCGAACGATACGTGTCGCAGTGGCACCCGGCGGAGGTGCTCTCCGACTTCGAGAGAGGCGCCATAACAATCGGCCAGCTGCGCTCGTTCATCTGCGCAAAAGCCGGCCGCGACATCTCCGAGGAGCAGATTCGGCACGCATACAACGCCTTTATCGGCGAGATTCCCGATTACAAGCTCACGATGTTGCGCCAGTTGCGCGACCGCTTCAAGGTATACATGCTGAGCAACACGAACGAGATTGTATTTCCGCCCCTTGCCCGAACCCAGTTCCGCAAACAGGGACTACGGATTGAGGATTACTTCGACAAGGTATATCTGTCATACGAGATGAAGATGCTCAAACCGTCGACCGAAATATTCCGCGCACTGCTCGACGACGCCGGCATAGAAGCCTCGCAGACTCTCTTTATCGACGACTCGAAGCGCAACACCGATGCGGCCGCAGGACTCGGGTTTCACACATACCTTGCATCCGCAGAGGAAGATTTCAGACACATATTCAAAGGGTTGTAAAATATGAAAAAAGTCATCATCTATCCGGTCATCATACTCTCGCTGCTGGCGGCAATCGTTCTGGCGGCCGCGGCTCTGATTTCACCCGTATCCAAACGCTACATAATAAAGCACAGCAAGGAACTGACCGGCCGGCAAATCGGCATAGACAGACTGCGCATAAACATATTCACCGGAACCCTCCGCATGAACGGTTTCTCGATTGCCGAGGCCGACGACTCGACGCGTTTCGCCTCGCTCGGAGAGCTCGACGTACGCATGTCCCTACCCAAACTGCTCAGCCACAAGATAATCATCAACCGGATATTTCTCGATTCACTCTGCGTCGACGTCATGCAGGACGGCGAAGTGTTCAATTTCAGCGACCTGCTCGCTCGCTTCGGCTCTTCGGATACGGTAAGCACGCAGAACGCCGCAGAGAGCACGCCTTGGGACCTTGGCCTGTACGACATATCGCTGCAAGGCAGCACGTTGCGATACCGAGACAGGGCGGTAGGAGCCGAATTCACGTTCAAGGATATGTCGCTGTTCATTCCAGGAGTATATTTCTCGGGCAAGAGCACCGACGTGGGACTGAATCTCAACCTGTCGGAAGGCGGCAGCATCGGAATGAACCTGCAATACGACATGCAGCAGGGTGAATACAATCTCGGCGTAAAGGTCGACGGACTGCGCATGGAGGACTTCCTACCGTACATACGCCGAAGTTTCGACATCAGCTCGTTGTCCGGACGTATCGGAGCCGACATGAACATCGGCGGCAACCTGGACCATATTCTCGAATTCTCGGCCTCCGGGGCCATCTTCGCATCCGGGGTGAACATCAAGGACCGCGACAGGGAACTGCTTGCAGGCGCAGACTCACTCTATGTCGGCATCAGGGACGTCGATATTGTAAACAGAAAGCTGAATATTTCGAAAATATATGCCGACAAGATAGCGACACGTCTGATTCTCAACGCCGACAGCACCAACAACTTCTCCTATCTGCTGTCGTCACAGCCCGAAACGGCCTCACAGGACACGGCAGCCGGGACTGAGCAGGGCATGACGCTGCATGTCGACGATTTCCAAATCTCAGGCGGTTCCGTATATCTCTGCGACCGCATGAACGTAGAGCAGGGATTCGAATACACGCTCCGCGACATAAACATCAGCTGCAAGGATTTCGCTCCTGACAAAAACAATGTCGTCTCGCTCAGCAGCCGTCTGAACAACAAAGGCATGGTACGTATACGCTGGGCCGGTGCGATGGACAACCTCAACGACCAGAACCTCATCGTAATGATGAGCAACGTGGACATAAAAGACTTCACACCGTACTCGGAAAAATATCTCGCCTACCCGCTGAAAAGCGGAACTCTGAGTTTCAAGAGCCAGAACGTGATTAAAAACAGGCATCTGAACGGAACCAACACACTGGACCTGTACGGATGCGAGGTCGACAAGAAACGCAAGGACATCAAGGCGGAGTACAACATACCGCTCCGCGCCGGGGTATACGTGCTCAAAGACAAGACCGGACACATCAATCTCGACCTTCCGGTAAGCGGCAGTATCGATTCGCCAAGTTTCTCGTACCGCAAAATCATACTCAAAACCCTGACAAACGTATTTGTCAAAGTCGCTACCGCGCCGTTCGACTTCCTTGGCGGCCACGACAAACAGATAGACCGAATACCGCTCGACCCGATGAAAATGATGTTCTCGTCGGAAAACTATGCGAAACTGGACGACATAGCCCGCATTCTGCACGAAAAGCCTGGAATGAGCGTGAACATGGAGCAGAGAATACGTTTCGACGAATCGGTAGGCAACATCGCACTGCGACATCTGAAACGCGACTTCTACACATACTCCAATCCCGGCAGACAGAATGACGGGCTGGAACTGATAGACATAGCGCAGATTGACGAGATAAATACCAAATCGCCGCAATTCAAGTCCTTCGCCGATTCAGTAGCCGCGGCCAATAATATTTCGTACAAAAAGAACGATTACATCGCGGTAGCCACTGCCCTGTACGGCGAAAAAGCGACCGCAGAACTCACCAAAGGCATGGAGATGAGAAATGCGGCAGTGTGCAAGTACATGCGTGAGCAGCACGGAATTTCCGACTCGCTGCTTCTGGTCTGCTCGCTTTCCGACCAGCAGCTGAGACAGTACACCGGCAAGGACATGTACAAGATAAACATAAACATAGCCGGCGAAACGCTCGGCGGCGACACAGTGTCCGTAAGTATTCCGGCCATGCCGGAGACCGCAACCGTGCCTGAAAACACGGCAGACAGTGCCGACGGACAATAAAAAGGCACAAACATATGTCCGGAAACGAAATATTTTCGGCCATATGTTTGGAAATAGCGTAAAAGAGTATTACTTTTGTCACGCGATTTCAAATCCGATTCGGGGTGTAGCGCAGCCCGGTTAGCGCACCTGCTTTGGGAGCAGGGGGTCCCAGGTTCGAATCCTGGTACCCCGACTGAATCGAAACGAAACCAAGAAACCGTTCGGGGTGTAGCGCAGCCCGGTTAGCGCGCCAGCTTCGGGAGTTGGAAGTCCCGGGTTCGAATCCCGGTACCCCGACAAAAGATTCTGCAACGTTTGTTGCAGAATCTTTTTTTTGGAACTATACTATATACGACTTTCCAGTATGTCTCGTTTAACTATATAATAATGGGAGTCGGCTTGTTATATTAAACACTAATACTTTGCGGCTCCGTAGAGCCGCGCGAGCCGCAGCCTCGCCACACGAAGGCTCGCTGTCACTCTACCCGCAGACTGCAACCCGCTTGCCACATGCTTAAAGTAGATATTATTAATAACACTGCTTCTGTGAATCATCATCAATCAAAAGCCTGAATTACGACACGTAGTGTCATGAAGACCGCAACTTTTTGGGAGGCAGATGCCAACAGAAAAGCACGCTCCGCAAACAGCGCCCTGTATTACAAAAATCTGCTTTCCTACGGCTCCACGCTCTCGACCTCGCCGCTGCGCACATACCACAGATACCCTTCCACATCCGTATAACCCATGTCGCGCAACAGTCTCATATACTCCCTCACCTGACGGCGATACGCCTCGGCTCCTCCGCGACCGAACTTATAATCGACCACAACAGCGTGCTCGCCATTAATCATCACTCTGTCGGGACGACGCTGGGCCGTATCGCCGGGAATGATTATGGCATCCTCGAAACGCACATGCTCCCAGACCGGCGAAAACCACTGTCCGATAACGGGATTGGTCTCAAAAGCATCTTCGACAGCCCGCCTTACCACCGAGGCCTGCCGTTCGGACACAGAAGCGTCGCATACCATCGCATCGACCGCAGCCAGCACATCTTTCTTATCGGTTGCGCCCTCGAAAGCCTTGTGCATCAGAATCCCGAAATTGCGCGGCGACATATCCGCACCGCGGTCCTCGAAGTACCGCTGCGAATCGAGCCTCGAAGAGATTCGGGCACGGCACCGAAATGTCGGGTAGGCCGCTCCGGCCATCTCCGGAGACGATTTTTTCTCGATTTCGAACGGATAGCCGAAATCGACGATACGGTTGCCGTACGCATCTTCGGTGTCGCGCTGCGGAGAGCCATAGGCCTGCACGGCTGAATCCACCAGAAGCGCTATACTGTCGGTACGTATCTCATGACGCGGAATCATCAGATGCAACTCACTGCGGGCTCGCGTCACGGCCACGTAAAGCAGATTTACGTTGTCTATATGCGAGAATGTCAGCTCCTGATAATAGCTGCGGGAAAAATACGAATCACCGACCATATTCTTATATCTCACCGGCACCGTGTCATACATGTTCCAGTTGCCGTCGTCGGTCTCGGCCTCGGTCCACAGCACGGTGGAACGCGGTGCGAGCTCCCAGCTGCAATAGGGAATAATAACCGCAGGATATTCCAGACCCTTGGATTTGTGTATGGTGGTCACGGTGATAGCCGAACTGCTGCGCTGCATGGAGAGCGACTGCGCGGCCCCCTGCTCGTTCCACCATTTGAGGAAAAGCTCTATATCCGCCACCATGGTCGAGGAGAACGACAGAATCTGCTGGTGCAGAGCCTGTATATAGGCAGTATCATCCTGCCGCGAACTCAAATCATATCTCAGCAGCACCTGCTCGAACGCCTCTTCGAGAGGCAGCAGTCCCAGTGACGAGAAGAACTCCGCATCCGCAGCATCAAGCTCCCTGTCGAAGGGTTTTCCGGTCCACTGATTATAAATGGCCCGCTGCACATCATCGCGCATCACAGCCATCGAAAGGCACGCAGTAATGAACATACATACCGGACTCGCGCCTACGGCCAGAGCCTCCTGCGTCATCACATCGTAGCAATACGGCGAGTCCGGATGCGAACTCTTATAGTCCAGGAGCGCAGATGCCACCTTGCTGCCGTGCACGTTGGTCCGCACGATAATCGCAATGTCGCTGGCGGCATATCCGCGGCGCTGCAAATCTTCGATTGTAGCAATCAGAGGCGGTACCGCATCCTTCTCCTTAGCGTCTCCGTAATATGTCACACGCACAAGACCCTCGCCCGAGCTGTCCTGCGCCGTCTGCTCGTACCCTTCATAGGCACTGGACAGCATGCCGGACAGTTCCGCCGCAACGGCATCGGATATATCTCCCGTACGGACAGCTCCGGAGAGCATATCGCCGAGCCGCAGGCTGTCACCCGAAACAGCCGAGCCAATCAGAAAGTTGTTGAAGTCCACCACCCTGCCCCGGCTTCGCCAGTTGCGGTCGAGCATCTCGCGGCGCACTCGCCCGACGCCGAACTGTTCTGCCACGCGGTGCGACAGAATACGCCAGTCTCCGCCCCTCCAACGATAGATGGACTGCTTGACATCACCTACCAGAAGCACGGAATCGCCCTGTTCCTGCGATATGGAGTTATGCAACAGCGGAATGAAATTCTCCCACTGCAATGCCGAGGTATCCTGAAACTCGTCTATCATGAACTGCGAATAGTAGTTGCCCACCTTCTCGAATATGAACGGAGTGTCATTGTCGCCCACCAGCTGCGACAGAATATGGTTGGTCTCCGAGATCGGCAGAATGCTCTGCTCGCGGCACAGCTGCTCGACCTTGCGCTGCAAATCGGCCAGAAGCGTAAAGTTTCTGTAATTCTCTTTCAGCAGCGACGCACTGTTGAGAAACCGTACATTGGCATCGTAGTCGGAAGTCAGCTGCGACAGGATGCCGGAAAGCTCTCCACGCAGCCTCTCGACAGTCTGTCCGTTCGCCTCCTTCGGTTTGGAAGCCCACTTAGCATCAGGCGCCAGAGCGTCCTGCACCCGTTTTCCGTACGGCACCATCCCGCCGCGGGCAACCTTATAAAAATACGTCACGAAACCGCCCGACCCGTAATAGAAATCCTGAACGCACAGACCGTTGTCCTCTATCAGCCTGACGGCATGCGCCGCCCGCTTTTGCATGGACTCCCGCAGCGACTCGGCCCGGGCGACAATCTGCCCGACCTTCGAGTTCTTCCCGGCATCGGGCGTCGAACCGCGCACGGCCTTACGGTAACTGTCCCGAAATATCTCAGGTCCCAGTGACAGTATAGCGTCTTTGAGGTTCCACTTCTTATTCTCGTCCATACGCTGCCGCACCAAGTCGAACAGCGCACCGCGCAGCTCCGCGTCGGCGGATATCTCATCTATCAGAGCATCGGCCGCACCGGAAAGCAGCGAGTCGGTCTTCAACTCGATATTGAAATTGAGCTCTATACCGAGTTCCCGGATGAACGAACGTATTATACGCTGGAAAAACTTGTCGATTGTAAGGACCGAGAAACGGCTGTAATCGTGCAGGATGCACGTGCGTGCAGCCAGGGCCGAACGGCGAATGCGCTCCTCGCTCCACCCGAGTTCCCGGACCAGGTCCGGCAGAAACTTGCTCTCACGGCCGGAGGCCAGAGTATCTATCTCGCCAAGAATACGCGATTTCATCTCCTCGGTGGCCTTGTTGGTAAATGTCACCGCAAGAATCCGACGATACTGCATCGGCTCCCGCACTACGCTGCGCACGTATTCATAAGACAAGCGATATGTCTTGCCCGAACCGGCCGAGGCGCTCAAAATCCTGACGTTTCCCATCACACAAACAATTTATGAAGTTACTATAAGCCGGGCGCTAAAAGCAAATAGAATTTGCAAGACTACCGTGGCAGAGTATACTGTACCGCAAGGCAAATATACCGAAAAAAGCGGCTGCCCGGATTTTTTTGAGAAAAAATCACTACCTTGCACTATTCAAAATCAGATATTCCCGAATATGAAGAGACTTTTTCTTATATGTCTGGCCGCCGTGATTTACACGGCATCGGTCGCAGGACAGAACAGCATCTCATTCCAACTCAAAGAGTTCTCGACACTGCGCGTGGCCGGAAACATGCACGTGGAGGTAAAGCCTCTGCCTGAGGGGCAGACTCCGTATATGACAGTGAATCTGAACGGCGGCGATGCGAAAAGTTTCGCATGGAACCAGCGTTCCGGCCGCCTGTCGATAAAGATGAACTATCCGGCAAAAGGACATAAGGCCGTCGCCACGGTATACTGCAACGACATCGCAACCGTAATAGCCGACGGAGCCGACATGACGGCCGAATTCATGCCCGAATGCAAGACCCTCGACATCGTGGCCAAGAAGGAGAGCCGGCTCAGCATGGACATAGACGGCTGCAAGGACCTCCGAGTGTCGGTAAGCGGCAAATCGGTCGCAGTGATAAGCGGAAAGTGCACATACGCGGCATCCCGCACAAAGGAGAAGAGCGTTCTGGACACACGTCTTCTCGACGCCCGCAGCATGGAGGCCGTATCGCGGACAAAATCGGAAATATACGTCGGCGCATCGGACAGAATAATAATCGACGCGGCACAAAACTCCAAGGTATTCTACAAGGGCGCACCAGACATCCTGCGCACAAAAGCGGTGTCGGGGTCTGCGGTAAACTCGATAGGCGAATAGATGGACGGGTTCCTGCGGCAATGCGCACGGGCGCTGTACGACCGGTACGGGCAGCGGATATCGGACATGTACCTGATTTTTCCGTCGCGCCGCGCCGCGCTCTTCTTCAACAACGCACTGAGCGGAATTGCCGACAGACCGCTGTGGCAGCCCAGAACACTGAGCATAGACGCGATAGCCGAACAGCTCAGCGGCCTGAAAAGCGGCGACAGAATACGTCTGATTACAGAGCTCTTCGACATATACTCCGCATTCCACCCGCAGGAGAATTTCGACACGTTCTATTACTGGGGCGAAATGCTGATATCGGATTTCGACTCCATAGACAAATACATGATAGACGCGCGGATGCTGTTCTCGAATCTGAACGACCTGCGCGAAATGGAGTGTACGGATTATCTCTCACCTGAGCAACTCCAAATCATAGAACGGTTCTGGCAGAGTTTCAAGGACCGGCAGCATCTGTCGCGCGAGCAGAACCAGTTCATCGACATCTGGAAAACGCTGTATCCAATATACAGTCGGTTCAGGGAGCGCCTGAGGCAAAAAGGCATGGCATACACCGGAATGATGTACCGCCAGGCCGCCGAGAGAATAGCATCCTCGTCCGAGGAGCTTCTTCCGCCCAGACACTACGCTGTAATCGGATTCAACGCCCTCAGCCTGTGCGAACGCAGGATTTTCGAGTATCTGACCCGCACCGCTCAGGTGGATTTCTTCTGGGACTGCGACGACTACTATCTGAATGACGAGGCTCAGGAGGCCGGTACCTTCGTGCGCGAAAACATCAGACTTTTTCCGCAGAGCATGCCGCTGAGCGGCGGTACGGACAATTTCCGCAAACCCAAAACCATAAACTGCGTCTCGGCGCCGTCCGAAGTCATGCAGTGCAAATACGTCCACGACTTTCTGGAAGAGATACGGACCGGCGGGAACAGGACGCCTGACAGCGAGACGGCAATAATACTGACGGACGAGAATCTGCTCCGTCCGTTACTCTATTCGCTGCCCGAAAGCATAGAACGGATAAACATCACGATGGGTTATCCGCTGCGCGGCGAGGCAGCATACTCGCTGCTCGAAAGACTCATAGAACTTCAAAACCGCAAGAAGGTACGCGGCGGGAGCACCGTATTCTACCACAGCGACGTATGCGGACTGCTGTCGCATCCGCTGATAGCCGAGCAGACTGGCTCCGCAGCGCACGAACTGTCGAAGAACATCAAACAGTCGCAGTCGATTTACATATCCGCAAAAAGACTCGGCACCACCCCACTGCTGGAAAAGATATTCACCCCGAGGCAGGGCTGGCAGGCTCTGTCGGCCTATCTGACAGAGATAATCGCCGACATAGCGCGCGGCACCCCGCTCTCGGACGACACGCACGCAAGGACCGTGCGGCTCGAAATCCTCGGACTGATAGCCGAAAGCATTGCCAAGACGGACAACTCGATTGCCGCCTGCGGAATAGAAATATCGGAAAAGACATATGCCTCGCTTCTTAGGCGCATGTTGCAGAATATAACCATACCGTTCGAGGGCATGCCGCTGGAAGGATTGCAGATAATGGGTTTTCTGGAAACCAGAGCGCTGGATTTCAAAAACATAATAATACTCTCCATGAACGACGACAACTGCCCGGGCACTCACGCCGGCTCTCCGTCGTTCATACCCTACGGGCTGCGCATGGCATACGGCCTTCCAACTCACGAGTACCAGGAGAGCATGTACGCATACTACTTTTCCCGTCTCATCCAGCGGGCCGAACGCATCGACCTTGTATACTGCTCCACCAGCGATGACAAAAGCACGGGAGAGCCGAGCCGATACATTCACCAGCTCGAATACGAATCCATGCACGAGGTGCACCGCAGGGAGATAACCGTAAAGGCCGGCAGTTGCGGCACGGAACCGATTTCAGTAGCCAAGACTCCGCAGATAATGTCCCATTTGGAGCGCTACACGGAAGATGGCGACAGGAAGATGTCCCCGACACAGTTTTTCAAGTTCGTAGAGTGTCCCCTGAAATTCTATTTCAGCGCCATAGCATCCATAAAGGCGCCCGACGAGCTCTCCGAGGAGGTGGACAACGCCATGTTCGGAACGATTCTGCACGACGCAATGGAAAGACTGTACACGCCGCTGCTCGGCAAGGCCGGCGTGCGCGAGAAAATCGGCCGGATTACCGAACAGCAGGTCTCCGAAGCCGTGGAGCAGGCCATACGCTCGAAATATTTCAATGACGAGGCGGTCCCGACAAGCGACTGGAACGGCAATCTGATTCTGGTATGGAACACCATAAACGAATACATCAAAGGCTCCATACTGCCGTTCGACGCCGCCGCACCGCACGACTTCATCATCGAGGCTCTGGAACACGAGATTCAAACGTCGTTCAGTTTCGAGGGCGGCGGACGCACCCGCTCGATAACATTCATGGGCAAAGCCGACAGACTCGACAGGCTGCCGGACGCTTCGCTGCACATAATAGACTACAAGACAGGCGCTCCGAAAGGCGATGCGGCGCATATTCTGGAAAAGTTCGACAGTGTGGAGACTCTGTTTGGCGGCAGGGCCGACCAGCGCATCTCGGCCGTACTGCAAACCATGCTCTACTCGATGATGTTCTCGCGGCAGGAGGCGGGAGCCGTCACACCGATGCTGTATTATGTCCGCAACATGAACCGCGAGGACTACTCGCCTCTCATTCTGGACAAGAAACAAAACCGCCCGGTAAGGCTGTACGCCGAGTATGCCGAAGATTTCGAACGGCTTCTGAGCGAGACCCTGAGCCGGATGTTCGACAGCGGACAGCCTTTCGAACAGACCGCGGACGAAAAAACCTGCCAGTGGTGCGACTACAAAAGTGTATGCAAAAGGTAGATACACAAATATTTATATCCGGCAGACGTAGGCATCACTAAAACGATAGTTTATTTTTCGCTCTTAATGAGTGACTTAAACTTGAAATATACGGCCAAAAGTCATATATTTGCAATAATTCACGATGCGGATTAACGCTTTCGGACACATATACGGAAGCACATTTCTCTCTACAACGGATAATTTTGCAAAGTATGACAATCGAAAAACTGGATGGAACTTCCGCCAAACTCTACGCACTCGTAGCTCCGTTGGTCATGCGGCGCAGTGTACTGAGACAGAACAACAATTACCCGTTCTACACGTCCCGCTCACACACATGGCTGGTCGCCACGGAAAACGGTGCGGCAATCGGATTCCTCCCTGTCGAAATCTCCGACAAATACGCCAAAATAAACAACTACTACATCTCCGGCGACAACGAAAAACTGCTGTCCATTCTGTTGCAGGAAGCCGTCAGACTGTTCGCCAAAGGGCACACCCTGCAATCCGTCACGCTGAGCCGCCACATCCCGACGTTCGAATCGAACGGATTCCGCACCGTCAGACAGTGGAAAGTATACTCGAAAATGGAGCACGGAAACTATGGCCGCTAAGCAGATAACCGTTTACGAAGCGGTACAGCTGAGGCTGAAAACGATTTTCGAATTGTTCGACAACGTGTACGTCTCGTTCTCCGGCGGCAAAGACAGCGGCGTACTGCTCAACTTGTGCATCGACTACATACGCCGCAATATACCCGGCCGCCGTATCGGTGTCTTTCACATGGATTACGAAATACAGTATCGGGATACGGTGCGGTACGTGGACCGAACGCTGGCGGAAAATTCCGACATACTGGACGTGTACCGGATATGCGTGCCGTTCAAAGTGTGCACGAGCGCATCCATGTATCAGAGCTACTGGCGTCCGTGGGACGAGAACATGCGGGAGCAGTGGGTGCGTCCCAGACCAGACAACTGCTACACGGCCGAGGATTTCCCGTTCTTCGACACCTCGATGTGGGATTACGAATTCCAGAACCGGTTCGCCCAGTGGCTGCACAAGCGCAACGGAGCAAAGGCCACGTGCTGTCTGATAGGAATCCGCACTCAGGAAAGTTTCAACCGTTGGAGGTGCATATACTCGAACCGCAACTACAACAAATTCATGGGACGGCCGTGGATTCGCCGCTGGACGCAACAGACCGAAATCTGCAACGCATATCCGATATACGACTGGCTCACCACAGACATATGGACCGCCAACGGCAAGTTCGGATGGAGCTACAACACTCTGTACGACCTTTACCAGAAAGCTGGCGTTCCGCTCGAAAGCCAGAGAGTGGCCAGTCCTTTCATCTCCCCTGCACTGGCGAGTCTGCATCTCTACCGCGCAATCGACCCGGACACATGGGGCCGCATGATAGGACGCGTGAACGGAGTCAACTTCGCATCCATATACGGCAAGACATCGGCAGCAGGCTGGCAGTCCATACGGCTGCCCGAAGGAATGACATGGGAGAGCTACATGCACTTTCTGCTCTCTACCCTGCCTGAACCCACACGCGACAATTATCTCGAAAAACTCGCCGTCAGCATCCGTTTCTGGCGGGAGAAGGGAGGCTGCCTGTCGGACCAGACGATAGAGAAACTGCGCAATGCCGGCATACGGATAGAGGTAGGAGAAAAAAGCCCATACCAGACATCCAAAAAACCCGTCCGGATGGATTACCTGGACGATATACAGTTGCCGGAGTTCAGCCAGCTGCCCACATTCAAACGCATCTGCATCTGTATTCTGAAAAACGACCACACCTGCAAATACATGGGGTTCTCGCCCACGAAAACGGAAAAAATGCGCAGAGAAAATATAATGAAAAAATATGAAGCGTTGCAACGAACCAGACCTTGAAGCCGAATCCGGGTTCCGGAGTCCGGTATATGAAATCAAGGCCGTGCCGGTCGAAAAGGTCAGAGCCAACAGCTACAATCCGAATATCGTGGCACCGCCAGAGATGAAACTGCTCGAACTTTCCATCTGGGAGGACGGATATACCATGCCGTGCGTATGTTACTACAACCACGAGGACGATGTCTACGAACTGGTCGACGGGTACCACCGCTACATGGTGCTGAAAACCTCGCAAAGAATTTACAAACGGGAGAAAGGCCTGCTTCCGGTAGCGGTCATCGACAAGGACATGTCCAACCGCATGGCTTCGACCATACGCCACAACCGTGCGCGCGGCACACACAACATAGAACTGATGAGCGAGATTGTCGGCGAGCTGACACGTGCCGGACTGTCCGACAAATGGATTATGAGCAACATAGGCATGGACCGTGACGAACTCCTGAGACTCAAACAGATAACAGGGCTGGCGGAACTTTTCGCCGGAAAGGAATTCAGTCTTGCAAAGAAGATATGAAAAATCCCGCCGCGTTTCGACGCGGCGGGATTTTATCCGAATGGAAGCGCTATCGCAGTCCCGATGCAGCACTACTACTTGACGAACTCAGCGCCGACATACATTC
>CAYXGF010000018.1:0-30086 GCA_964464465.1 uncultured Alistipes sp.
CGTTCGAATATATAAACACCAAGTTCGCCAAGAAGAATCCGCTGGTGGCCGAGGCTAATATAAAAGTGGTCAAGGCCGGTTACAACTACGCCTCGAACACGCACCTTTTCGCCAATACGTTCGATGTGAAGCCGTCGGCTTTGGAGAAGGGCCGCTACCGCAGCATCAGCGGCAACCAGGCTACGGCATGGGGCTTCATCGCCGCATCCGAGAAGAGCGGCCGGCCTCTTTTCTGCGGCTCGTACCCCATTACTCCCGCCACAGTGATTCTCGAAGAGCTTGCCAAACGCAAGGACCTCGGTGTCAAGACCGTTCAGGCCGAGGATGAGATTGCCGGAATCTGCACATCGATAGGTGCGGCGTTCGCCGGCGACTTCGCTGTCACAACCACATCCGGTCCCGGACTCTCGCTCAAAAGCGAGGCTATGGGTCTTGCGGTCATGACCGAGCTGCCGCTGGTCGTTGTTGATGTGCAGAGGGGAGGTCCCTCCACCGGTCTGCCCACCAAGACGGAGCAGAGCGATTTGGCGCAGGCGCTTTACGGACGCAACGGAGAGTGCCCGATGGTTGTCATCGCAGCCTCGTCGCCTTCGGACTGTTTCGACTACGCTTTTGCGGCCGGAAAGATTGCCATGGAGCACATGACGCCTGTCGTGCTGCTTACCGACGGTTTCATCGCCAACGGAAGCGAGCCGTGGAAGATACCTTCGATGAAGGATTACCCGCAAATCGTGCCGCCTGTGGTCAGCGAGGTTCCCGAGGGCGGTTACATGCCTTACAGGAGGGATGAGAAGACTATGGCGCGCGGCTGGGCGATTCCCGGAACAAAAGGGCTGGAACACCGTATCGGCGGTCTGGAAAAGGATGCGCTCCGTGGCAGCGTGTCGCATGACCCGGACAACCATCAGCTGATGGTGGAGAACCGCGCACGGAAAGTGGCCCGCGTGGTTGACTATATTCCCGAGCAGACGGTCTGCGGCGACAGGAGCGGCGACGTGCTTGTAGTAGGCTGGGGCGGAACTAGGGGACATCTTCAATCCGCTGTGGAGGCTCTGCGTGCGGAAGGAAAGAGCATCTCGCTGTGTCATTTCAACTATATCAACCCGCTGCCGCACGGCGTGGCGGAGATATTCTCCGGTTTCAGGAAAATCGTCGTATGCGAGCTCAACAGCGGACAGTTCGCCGATTACCTGCGCCAGAATTTCCAGCAGTTCGAATATTTGCAGTACAACAAGACGCAGGGACTGCCGTTCACGGTGCGGGAACTCAAAGAACATTTCGATTCACTTTTAAAATAAGCAGCGATGGAACAACAGAAAACAACATATACGGCAGCCGATTTCAAGAGCGACCAGGAAGTCAAGTGGTGTCCAGGCTGCGGCGACCACGCCATACTCAATTCGGTTCAGAAGGCGCTGGCCGAGGTGGCCGAGCGCAAGCAGCTGCCGCACGAGCAGTTCGCCGTCATCTCGGGCATCGGATGTTCGTCACGTTTCCCTTATTATGTCAAGACATACGGATTCCACGGAATACACGGCCGTGCTAACGCTATCGCCACGGGTGTGAAGACGGCCAATCCGTCGCTCAGCGTGTGGGTGGCCACCGGAGACGGAGACTCTCTGGCTATCGGCGGAAATCACTTCATACATGCCGTGCGCCGGAATATAGATTTGAATGTGGTTCTGTTCAACAACGAGATTTACGGTCTGACGAAAGGTCAGTATTCGCCCACGACGAAACTGGGCAAGGTGACCAAGACTTCGCCTTTCGGCACCATCGAGAAACCGTTCAAGCCCGGCGAGCTGGTTATCGGAGCCCGCGGTACGTTCTTCGCGCGTTCGATAGATGCGGAGATTAATCTGACGAAGGATTGTCTTGTCGCCGCTGCCGAACACAAGGGCATGGCTGTTACGGAGGTGTTGCAGAACTGCGTTATCTTCAATGACCGCACTCATGAGGCATATGCCGGAAAGGAGAACCGTGCCGAGAATACCATAGTGCTCCGGCATGGCGAGAAGATGCTTTTCGGCGCTGCCAAGGATAAGGGACTGGCGTTCGACGGCGTGGAGCTGCGTGTGGTTAAACTCGGAGAGAACGGCGTCACTATCGACGATGTGCTGACTCACGACGCGCATACGAAGAGTCCGATAGTGCATTTCCTGCTCGCGGGAATGTCTTACCCCGATTTCCCGGTTGCCTTAGGTGTGATTCGTGATGTGGAAGACCCCAATTACGACAGCGAGGTCGCACGTCAGGTGTCGGAGGTTCAGGAGACGGCCAAAATAAAATGTGTGGACGACCTGCTTAACAGCGGCGCCACATGGACTGTGGAGTAATTCACCTCTGCGTTTGAATATAATAACAGCGGCCTAAACGGGCCGCTGTTATTGTTTTTGGTATCTATATACAGGCATATCTAACAACGGGGTCATAATAAGTACCTGATGTCTGGCAATTTTTTAATGTGGAGATAGTGCGTATGATGCGGGAAGGAGCCTGCAAAGGTACAGCGCGAATGAAATGGGTGGGGCTTCGCGGGGCCTTGCTCCGGCCCGCGCGCTTCATGAAAGCGCATAACTGTAAAATTGTATATAATTCCCTTGTTTTTTGCAGGAGCAATCTTGCTTCCGGCCGCACATGCAGATGCGGTGACGTTTTTTTGAACATGAGCATTCAGACCGGCGCGCTGTTGTTGCGGCTCGACGCAGCAGAGTTTGCGCAGCCGCTGCGCAGCGACGACCCGCAATGTTTCGAAGCGCGGAAGCCTCCGCCTGCCGCGCTTCGAAAATCATTTAGATGCCGCGCTCTCCGTGGCTATTCAATTTCCAGGATTCTCTGTCCGTTCGGTGCGACGTCGATTTTTATGCGCATCGTATTGTCGGGCAGAAGCTCCTCTATCTTTTCGGACCATTCGACGATGCACAGTTCTCCGCTGTAAAAATACTCTTCGTATCCGATGTCGAAAGCCTCGGCCGGATTCTTGATGCGGTAGAAGTCGAAGTGGTAGATGTGGCTGCCGTGACAGGTGTCGTACTGGTTTACCAGCGCGAATGTCGGGCTGGTTACCGTGTCATCGGAACCGAGCTGCTTTACTATCTCGGCCGTCAGCGTGGTCTTGCCCGCGCCCATGCCTCCGAAAAATGCTATTACTGTGCGGTCGCCTGTTTCTTCGATAATCTGTCGGGCTGCCTCGGGCAGCGAGCCGATGTCGTCCAAAGTTATTCGTTTCATCGTGCGTTATTTTTTCGGGGTCAGTTCTATGTACGGCACAATCATCTCCTCCATGGAGATGCCGCCGTGCTGGAACGTGTGTCTGTAATACTTTATGAATTGATTCGAATTGTTGTTGTAGATGAAGAAGTCGCGGTTGTATGCGAAGACGTAGCTCGAAGATATGTTGCTTTTGGGCAGCTGTATCTCCTCGGGCCGGGCGACCTCGAATACCTCCCTGGGGTTGTATCCGTTCAGACTGCGCCCTGTCTTGTAGCGCAGGTTGGAGGATGTTTCCCTGTCGCCCACGATTTTTATGGGGTTGTCCACGCGTATGGTTCCGTGGTCGGATGTTATGATGACCCTGTGGCCGCGGGAGGCCAGCAGCCGGAGTATCACAAGCAGGTCGCTGTGCTCGAACCATGAGCGCGTCAGCGAACGGAATGCGGCCTCGTCTTCGGTCAGTTCGCGGATTACCTCCGTTTCGGTTCTGGCGTGGGACAGTATGTCGAGGAAGTTGTAGACTATTACGGAAAAATCGGCTTCGTAGACCTTGTTTATGTTGTCGATGAGCTTTCTTCCGGCCTCGGGGCGTATAAGTTTGTCGAACGACAGTTTGTAGTTCTTGCCCAGGCTCTGCATCTGCCTGCGCAGAAAATCCTCCTCGTACTGGTTCTTGCCGCCCTCCTCGTTGTCGTTGAGCCACAGCTGCGGCATGAGGCGCTGAATCGCCAGCGGCATCAGTCCTGCGAATATGGCGTTGCGCGCGTATTGGGTCGCCGTGGGCAGTATAGCGCAGTAGAAGTCCTCCGCGGCAGTGTCGTAAATGTCGCCTATCATTCCGCTGATAGCCCTCCACTGGTCGAAGCGGAAGTTGTCGATGAGCAGCAGCGTCGTCTTGCCGCCCTGTTCGGCGGCCGGAAAAATCCTGCTGCGCATCAGCGTGTGCGACATTACGGGCGTGTGCTCCGATTTGTTGTTAATCCAGTCGGTGTAGTTGCTGCGGATGAATTTGCCGAACAGATTGTTCGCCTCGTTCTTCTGAAATGATATTATCTCCTTTATGCTCTGGTCGGACGAGTCGGTAAGCTCAATCTCCCAGCCGATGAGCTTGCGGTAGATGGCGCACCAGTCGCTGAACGTTTCGGCCTGCGACAGCGATGTGGATATCCGTCCGAACTCCGCCCGGTAATCGGCCGTCGATTTCTCCTCAACCAGCTGCCTGCCGTGAAGATTCTTTTTTATAGAGAGAAGAACCTGACTGGGATTGACGGGCTTGATTATGTAATCTGCGATTTTCGAGCCGATGGCCTTGTCCATGATGTGCTCCTCCTCGCTTTTGGTGACCATTATCACGGGAGTGTTCGGGCGTGCGTCCTTTATGTACGGCAGCGTTTCGAGACCGGTGATTCCCGGCATCATCTCGTCGAGTATTATCAGGTCGTAGGATGTGGCTGTCGCAAGTTCTATCGCGTCGTAGCCGTTGTTGCAGCACTCGACTTCGTATCCCTTGCCCCGCAGGAACAGGATATGTGGTTTGAGCAGCTCGATTTCGTCGTCCACCCATAATATTTTGGCGCTGTTCATCGTTGTGTCTCCGTTTTTGTGTTTGCAAAGTTATTAAAATCATCGGCATTGCGGCAATAATTGTTCCCGCCGTTCCGTTATGCAACAAACGCAGAGGGCGTCGGAATATTGTACGATGCTGATATTAAGACAATTGTTTGCCTCGGAATAGCGTGTGCGGAGTTTGGGCCGGTTTTTGTATGTGTTTGCAGTAGAAAACGGTAAGGGTTTTCAGAGGACACTAAAATTGAAAAAAGATTTCGACAGTTTTGAAATTAACTAAATAAAAACGTATATTTGCACGATAAAAAAACGACAGAAAAATTAATTTAAATTCAAATTGATATGACAAAGGCTGATATTGTAAACGAGATTGCCAAGAGCACCGGCGTCGAGAAAGTTCAGGTTCAACAGATTGTAGAAGCCTTCATGGAAAGTGTCAAAGGCTCTCTCATAGAGAATGAAAACGTATATCTCAGAGGTTTCGGAAGTTTCATCATCAAGAAACGCGCTACCAAAGTGGCCCGCAACATCTCCAAGAATACCACTATAACTATACCTGCTCACAACATTCCGGCGTTCAAGCCTGCCAAGAGCTTCGTAGCGAAAGTGAAATAAACTTAACCCGAATAATAATTTTTAATACAAACGACTATGCCAAGCGGTAAAAAAAGAAAAGGGCATAAAATGGCTACCCACAAGAGGAAGAAACGCCTCCGTAAGAATCGTCACAAGAAGAATAAGTAAAAGGTAGTTCTTTTTTATGTTCGATTTGATAAGTCAAGCTAAAAGTTCGCTGCAAGGCTCTTTTAGCTTTACTTATTTTGCGGTTGTCGTAGAAAACATCCCTCGATGAACAAGGAACTGATAGTAAACGTAACGCCGAGCGAGGTCACCATAGCGCTTGTCGAGGACAAGGTGCTTGTGGAGCTGAGCAAGGAGAAATGCCAGACGGGATTCGCCGTCGGCGATATATATCTGGGCCGGGTGCGCAAAATCATGCCCGGCCTCAATGCCGCATTCGTGAATATAGGTCACGAAAAGGATGCGTTCATCCATTTTCTGGATTTGGGACCTCAGTTCGATTCGCTGCACAAGCTGGTGCACAACCTGTCGTCCAAAAAACGCAATCCACGTTTCGAGAATCTCAAACTCGAACAGCCGATAGGCAAAACAGGAAAAATAACGGAACACATAGCTCAGGGCGATTCCATAGTCGTTCAGATAGCCAAGGAGGCCATCTCCACCAAAGGGCCGCGTCTTACGTCGGACATCTCCCTGGCCGGCCGCAATGTCGTCCTGTTGCCGTTCTCGAATAAAATATCCATTTCGCAGAAGATACGCCAGAACAGCGAGCGCAAGCGGCTGAAAAAAATTGTCGACTCCGTTCTGCCGCACAATTACGGCATCATCATACGTACTGCTGCGTTGGAGGCGTCCGACCAGGACATAGAGCAGGATATCCTTTCGCTTATAAAGAGATGGGAGGGTGCGTTGCAGAAGTTGAGGACCGAACAGCCGCCCACGCTTCTGAGCGAGGAGCTGAACCGTGCCAACACCATGATACGCGACCAGCTCAGCGGGTCGTTCAGCGCCATACATGTCGATGACAAGGCTACGTGCGAGGATATCAAGAACTATATAAAAGTCATCGCTCCGGAACGCACGCGCATCGTCAAACACTATAAGGGGAATCTTCCCATATTCGACAATTTCGATATCTCACGTCAGATAAAGTCGCTTTTCGCCAAGTATGTATCGCTGCGCCGTGGCGCTTATCTGATTATCGAGCATACGGAGGCTATGCACGTGATAGACGTGAACAGCGGCAACCGCACCAAGGCCGAGAATGACCAGGAGACTACGGCGATGGATGTCAATCTGGCCGCCGCCGCCGAGATAGCCCGCCAGCTGCGTCTGCGGGATATGGGCGGCATCGTTATCGTCGATTTCATAGATTTGCACAAAAGCGAGAACAAACAGCGCCTCTACGAGTTCATGAACGAGCAGATGTCCGGCGACAGGGCAAAGCATACCATACTTCCGCTTTCGCGCTTCGGACTGATGCAGATAACCCGCCAGAGGGTGCGTCCGGATGTCATTGCCGAGGCTAATGAGACTTGTCCGTACTGCAAGGGTACAGGCCATATCTCTCCGTCGATACTGCTCGAAGATACTCTCGAAAACAAAATATCGTATTACGCGCTGGACAAGGGTATAAAGAATCTTTCTATCAAGGCCAGTCCGTACGTTATTTCGTATCTTAAATCCGGACTTGTGTCGCTGCGCGTCAAATGGATGTTCAAATACGGATGTCGCATAAGACTGATGCCGGACCAGGCTGTCGGAATCATAGAAACCAAGTTCCTGGACCGGAAAGGACGGGTGCTGGTTTAAAAACGTCGGTCCGATGTCTGTGAGCGAGCGCATACTGCACGTGGTGGCTTCCGGCCCTGCTTTCGGGGCTCTTGTCAAGGAGGGCCGGAGTGCACGGACAGTGCTTCTGAGCAGGCTGTCGGGGTCGGCTCTTGCCGCTGTCGTCGCAGCTTACATGAGAAAGGCGGGCGGACTTCATTTCGTCGTCATGCAGAGCCGCGAGGCCGCCGCGTACCTGTGTAACGATTTGTATGCCCTGGCCGGCGAGGACAATGTTCTGTTTCTGCCGTCGTCGTATAAGAAATCGATCGTTTACGGTACGGAGGATACGTCGGGCATAGTACAGCGCACGGCTGTTCTGGAAATGTTGCGCGGCGAGCGTACCGGTCCGGCCGTGATATGCACATACCCGGAGGCGGTCGCCGAGACGGTTGTGGGGCGGAGCGACATGCAGCGCAGCGCGTCGACCGTTTGCGTCGGTATGCGCGTTTCGATGGAGAGCCTCGTGACACAGTTTGCGGACAGCGGTTTCGAACGTGTCGATTTCGTTTACGAGCCGGGACAGTATTCGGTCCGCGGAGGTATAATAGATATTTTTTCCTATTCGGAAAACAGACCTTTCCGTATCGACTTTTTCGGCGAGGAGGTAGAGTCCGTTCGCGTGTTCGACATCTCGTCGCAGCTGTCGGCCGAAAAACGGGACAGCTGTACGATAGTGCCGCGGATGACCTCGGCCGATAGTGCGGCGGTTTCCGTCGCCGCTTTTGCCGGAGAGGGGGTTACATATTGGGTCGATGACTACGAGCATCTGGTCTCCTCGATTGATTCCCTGCGCCGGAAACTGATTCCGGAGCTTGAAAATCCTGCCGATGTGGATGCACGTCTTATAAGCGGCAGACGCTGGGGCGAGGACACGGCTGCCTCGCGCATGTTCCTGCGGACGAATACGGTCATGCGTCCGGCGGATATGACGGTGCGGTTCGATACGGCTCCGCAGCCCAAGTTCAACAAGCAGTTCGACCTTCTTGCCGGGAACATAGCTGACGGCGGCAGAAACGGCTATCGCACGTACATCCTGTCCGAGAACAAGGCCCAGATAGAGAGACTGCGCAATATACTCGACTCGCAGAATACGGACGCCGTGTTCGAGCCTCTGGGGATAACTCTGCATGAGGGCTTCGTGGATAACCACGCGCGGGTCAATTTTTATACCGACCATCAGATTTTCGACAGGTACCACCGTTATAAGCTGCGCGGCGAAATAAATCATGACCGCAGCATGACTGTTGCCGAGCTCAACGACTTGAAGGTCGGCGATTATGTGGTGCATATCGACCACGGTGTGGGGCGTTTCGGCGGTATGGTCAAGACTTTCGACAACGGAAAGGAGACTGATGCCGTCAAGCTGGTTTATAAGGACAACGATGTCCTTCTTGTCAACGTGCACAATGTCCACCGCATATCCCGTTACAAGAGTGCCGACAGCGAGCCGCCCCGGATGAACAAACTCGGGTCCGCCACATGGCAGCGTATGAAGACCGCCACGAAAAATGCGGTCAAGGATATTGCGCGGGAGCTGATACTCCTTTATGCCAAGCGCAAGGCTGGCGGCGGATATGCCTTTTCGCCTGATACGTATCTGCAAAACGAACTGGAAGCCTCGTTCGCTTATGAGGATACTCCCGACCAGCAGAAGGCCAACGAGTCGATAAAGCAGGATATGGAGTCACCCGAACCGATGGACCGTCTGGTGTGCGGAGATGTCGGTTTCGGCAAGACGGAAGTCGCCGTAAGAGCTGCGTTCAAGGCCGTGTGCGATTCCAAGCAGGTCGCTGTCCTGGTCCCGACCACCATACTGTCGCTTCAACATTACCGTACCTTCTCGGAGCGGCTGAAAGGCTTTCCTGCCCGGGTGGAGTATCTTAACCGGAGCAAGTCGTCGAAGGAGACGGCCCAGATTCTTGCGGATGTGAAGTCGGGAAAGATAGACATACTCATAGGTACGCACAAGATATTGGGCAAAGGGGTCGAATTCAGGGATTTGGGACTTCTTATCATCGACGAGGAACAGAAATTCGGAGTGTCGAGCAAGGAGAAGCTGCGCCGTCTCAGCGTCAATGTCGATACGCTGACGCTTACTGCGACGCCGATACCGCGTACTTTGCAGTTCTCGCTGATGGGCTCCCGCGACCTGTCGATTATCAATACTCCGCCGCCCAACCGTCGTCCTATTATTACCGAGTCGCATACGTTCAACGAGGAGATTGTCCGTGATGCCATAGAGTATGAGCTGTCGCGCGGCGGACAGGTCTATTTCGTGCACAACCGTGTCGAGGATATAAAACAGATTGAGGGCATGATAAACAGGCTTTGCCCGTCGGCGCGCACGATAGTCGGACACGGACAGATGAAGGCCGAGCAGCTGGAAAAGATAATAATGGACTTCATCTACGGAGAGTACGATGTGCTGATTGCGACCACTATCGTGGAGAACGGCATCGATATTCCGAATGCCAACACCATAATGATAAACAATGCCCAGAATTTCGGTCTGGGCGAGCTGCACCAGCTTCGCGGAAGGGTGGGGCGTTCCAACCGCAAGGCGTACTGCTATCTGCTGTCGCCGCCGGATGAGCTCCTGTCGGGCGATGCGCGCCGCAGGCTGAGGGCCATAGAGGAGTTCTCCGATTTGGGCTCAGGATTCAACATCGCCATGCAGGATTTGGATATCCGCGGCGCGGGCAATCTTTTCGGGGCCGAGCAGAGCGGCTTTATCGCCGATATAGGATTCGAGACATACCAGAAGATACTTTCCGAAGCGATAGACGAGCTTCGGGCCGACGGCGTTCCGGGAGTCGAACGGCTCGTGACGGGCGGCGGGTCCGACGGCAGGATACGCTATGTGTCGGACTGCTTTATCGAGACCGACACCGAGGCCGGCTTCCCTGATGACTATATCTCGCAGAGTGCCGAGAAACTGAAACTCTACCGGGAGCTTGATTCCATAACGGATGATGAGCGGCTGGATGCGTTCGTCTCCCAGATAGAGGACCGTTTCGGACCGATGCCGCCTCAGACAAGGGAGCTTGTCGGGGTGGTGCGCCTAAGACGCATGTGCGTGGATTTGGGCATCGAGCGGGCGAAGATAAAGAACTCCCTGATGCTGCTTTACTTCGTTTCGGATTCCGCTTCGCCGTATTACAAGAGCGATATTTTCAACTCAGTATTGCAGTTCGTGTTGCAGCGCAAGGATAAAATTGTTCTTAAACAGAACAATAATAAACTGTATTTGACAGTTAGGGATATAAAAAGCATCGGAGAGGCATGTTCCCTGATGCGGCAGATGTGCAGTAGCGTAAATGTGAGCGTATGACAGACAGAGGCGTGAATCTCATTGTTGACATAGGCAACAGCCGTGTGAAATTCGGTGTCGTGAGCGACGGCGGCATAGTCGGTACGTTCTGTACCGAGAGTCCCGACAGGGAATTCGTGAGCCGGATTATGTCGCAGTACGGCGTCCGCCGCGCCGCGGTAGTAAGCAGCGGCGTCAGGTGCCGCTGGCCGGAGGAGTGGATAAAGCCTTCGGTTGAGGATTTCCTGTTTTTCGACAACAGCGTGCCTGTGCCGCTGGTCAATGAGTATGCCACGCCTTCGACTCTCGGAGCCGACAGACTCGCTGCCGCGGTAGGGGTGAGGACGCTGTATCCGGACAGCGACGTTCTGGTCGTGGATTTCGGGACGGCGATAACTTTCGACGTTGTGACGGCCGACGGCAGGTATCTGGGCGGGAACATATCGCCCGGCGCCCGTACCCGTTTCAGGGCTCTGCACGATTATACGGCTTCGCTGCCGCTTTTGGGGCTTCCGGATTCTGTGGGGCCGCTTGGACGGAGCACCGAGGAGGCTGTCGGCTGCGGTGTGGCTCAGGGTATACTGTACGAGGTGGAAGGATATATCGCGGAGATGTCGTCGCGCTGCGAGGGGTTGAAGATAATTTTTACAGGCGGGGATGCGAATTATTTTGCGAAACGATTAAAAGATGCGATATTTGCAACTTGCGACCTGATAATCTATGGATTGAACACAATATTGGAATACAATGCGAAAAACAGGACTGCTTAGCCACTTGATATATTTTGCCGTTTTGATGTTCCCGTCGGTTCTTCTGGCTCAGAAGACAGAAAGTTCCATCGGCATGTACTCGCCCTATACGTTCTACGGGGTCGGAGCGCTCAATTACACGGCCGGGACTGCGATTGACGGCATGGGAGGTGCGAGCGTGGCCTTTCGCAGCATCAAGCGCAGCAATATTGTGAATCCGGCAGGATTCAGCGCCGTCGCCCAGCGCAGCTTCCTTTTCGAGATGGGTCTTACGGGACTCAACATGTACAGCAGGCAGCGCGTGGCCGGACAGGACAAGTCCACCAGCAGCAATATGTTCAATCTGGGCAATGTCTCGGTGCTGTTTCCGCTTGCGAAAGGCGTCGGGCTGGGCGTGAGCGTCTCTCCGTACAGCTCCGTGGGGTACTACACGACACGATACGAGGACAATGCCGATGTTCTGGCCGACATAGGGGCAGTTCAGTACCTTTACACCGGTGAGGGCGGTATAACGCAATTCAAAATCGGTGCCGGCTGGGAGGCGTTCCGGGGATTTTCGGTAGGCGCCGAGATGATATATCTGCGCGGCAACATTGACCGTACGTACAATATGAATATCATATCATATACGGGGTACGGTACCTATAACGGCATTTCCGCCTCGCAGAACGACAGGGTGTCGCGCATACTCGGCAACTTCGGTCTGCAATACGGATTCGATATCGGCCGCAAGAACAGGCTTACGCTCGGCGCGGCATATCGCCTGGGCGGAAAGCTCAATGCCGCCGTGACGGATTACATACCCTCCGGCAATATTTACGGCGATACCGTCAGAATGGATAATTACATATCCGACATCAGACTCGCATCCGTTATTTCCGCCGGTTTTTATTTCCAGCGTCCGACGTTCGGCATAGGTTTCGATTACGAGTATCAGAACTGGGGCGACGTGAACGGCAGCGACGCAGTGAACCGTGTCGGTTATGTGAATACGAGCTCTTTCAGATTCGGAGCCGAATATACTCCCGACCGCGGTTCGGTGCGCAACTTCTTCAAACGTGTCACTTATCGTGCCGGACTCAAATACGGCGATTATTACCTCTCTTTCGACTCATGCCGCCTTAAAGAGCGTTCGCTGAGCGTCGGGGTGGAGATTCCGTTCATGATGAATACAGTCTCCAATGTCAATGTGGCATTCGAGTTCGGCAAGCGCGGAAATACCGCCGCTTTCAACCGCGGTCTGGTGTTGGAGCGTTTTTTCAGGGTCAATGTCGGTATAACGCTGTTCGGCGGAGACTACGATTATTGGTTTGTAAAATATAAATATGATTAGTATTTTTGCATTAACATATTAAGGAAACTAAAATATTTCTCTGACTATAATGAAAAAGGTGATTTTAAAATCGATTGTATTGTGTGCCGCTGTTGTGGCTGCCGTTTCTGCGTCGGCCCAGAGTTGGAAGGAGGACCCGAAGTACGGCTCTTCTCCGGAAGAAAGAGAGCAGAATGTCAAGATTCTCAACTTCTTCAATGACGCGTGGAATGCGAAGAACTATGACGATGCCGGCAAGTATCTGGCTCATCTGCTTAAAAATGCCCCCAAGTCTACCGCCAATCTCTACGTGCGCGGCGCCACGCTCTATAAGAACAAGATAAACAGAGCCAAGACCGAAGAGGAAAAGAAGGTATATATCGATTCCCTTATGATGATTTACGATATGCGTATGGAGCATTTCGGAAGCCACAAGACCAAAGGTGCCGCCTATATATCGTGTGCCAAGGCCGTGGATTACGCTGCTGTGAATCCTCAGGACAGAGAGGGTGTGCGCCGCATGTATCAGGAGGCCATCGCAGTCAACGGTCCGGCTCTCCCGACGGATGTCGCAGTGAAGTATTTCAATGAACTGGTGACCGACTACGGTTCGGACCTTATTGAGGCCGAGACCATTCTGAATGAATACGAACACCTCGCCCCGCTGTTCGAGGCCGCAGGCGCCGAGGCGGACAAGGATACTTTCGACAAACTCTTCGCAAGCAGCGGTGCCGCAAACTGCGACAACCTCGAAACGCTGTTCGACAGCAAGTTCAAGGCTAATCCCGATGACAAGGATTTGGTGACCAAGGCCTATGTCCTGATGAGCAAGGCTGGATGTTCGAGCGATTTGTATCTTGCTATTGCCGAGAAATATTACGAGCAGAATCCTTCGTCAGGCGTGGCAATCAATCTTGCCTCGCAGTTCGAGGCCCGCAATGACTTCGGCAAAGCGCTGAAATATCTCAACGAGGCGCTGGAAACAGAGGAGAATCCGGTGGCAAAGTCCAATCTCTATGTCAGAATCGCAGCCTCGGAGCTCGGTGCCAAGCATGCTCCCGCATCCGCTACGGCCGCTCGTCAGGCTATCTCGCTTAACCCGGACAACGGATTTGCATATTATTTCCTTGCGCTTGCATATGCCGACGGAGCATCTTCCTGCCAGGGTTTCGCCTCGCAGACCGTTTACTGGTTAGTGTACGACTATCTGATGGATGCGCGCCGTCTTATGACGGACCAGAGCCAGATTGAAAATATAGACTCCATGCTCTCCGGTTACCGCAAATCGTTCCCGTCGGAGGAGGACTGCTTCTTCAACGGCTGTACAGTCGGCAGCTCCTACAACGTGAAATGCGGTTGGGTTTCGGGCACCACCACCGTAAAGAGCAGGTAATTTTCGTTTCATTGCGGTGTACAGCGTTTTGAAACATATGGAACACACGGTAGCACTCCTTATGCTGGGGAGTGCTATCTTGCTTATGTCTTGTAAGAAAACCGCTGCCCCGCAGCCAATCGACGAGCAGACCCTCATGACCATGATGAGCGATACGCTGACCGTCGAGCAGTCGCAGAATGGGGTTGTCAAGATGCGTTTCTCGACCCCGCTGATGGAGCGGTATCAGCTGGCCAAGGAGCCTTACATGGAGTTCAGGCGCGGTGTGCATGTGACGACGTATGATGACTCCACGATGAATGCGGCTTCGACACTTGTGGCCGATTATGCCATCTTTTTCGAAAAAAGAGAGCTGTGGGAGGCCAAAGGCAATGTCGTTGTTACCAATTCGGACGGCCAGACGCTCTATACGCAGCAGCTGTTCTGGAATCAGAAGACGCACAGGGTCTATTCCAATGTCGATTCCCGGATAACGCAGGGCAACGATGTGTTCATAGGGGAGGGGTTCGAGTCGGACGACAGGTTCGACAAATGGTCCTTCCGCAAGTTTACCGGCAAGCTGACTGTCGACACGCAGCCGACACAGCCTGCGGATACGACGGCGGCGAATACGGCCGTTTCCGGCGCCGTGCGCGGAGAGGACAAGCTCACTCCCACGCAGAGGATTGAACAGTCGTCGGGTACTCAAAAACAGTAGTTATGAATCTCTGGACCATTATAGTTGTCATTATCGTGGCGCTGCTTCTGTCGGCATTCTTTTCCGGCATGGAGACGGCGTTCATATCGGCCAACCGTCTGAAACTTGAACTCGAACGCAAGCATAACCGCGCATTCGATTTCGTGGCCAATATATTCGTCAAAAATAGCGGGCAGTATATCACGACCATTCTGGTTGGAAATAATATCGCCCTTGTCGTGTACTCGCTGTATGTCTCGCGTCTGTATTACAATATTGCCGGCCAGGGGTCTGTCGTGGCGGAGACGCTTCTTGCCACGGTTGTCATAATATTCGTGGCCGAGTTCATACCCAAGGCGGTGGTATTGAAGAATCCGAACTTCTATTTCAAGACATTCGCCTTTCCGGTATATCTCTTTTATATTGTCCTCTATCCCGTATCCAAACTTACGACCCTGTTTTCGGAGGGTGTTATGAGACTTTTCGGCCGCAAGAAGACCGACGAGACGGAAAAGACATTCGACCGTGTGGAGCTGGCGCATCTTGTGGAGGAGAGCAGCGACGAGAAGAATGCCGAACCGGAGATGAAGATATTTCAGAATGTCCTGGATTTCCCGGATTTGCTGGTGCGCGACTGCATGATTCCTCGTGTCGACATCGAGGCGGTGGATATGGACACCACGGTCGCGGAACTGACGGAACGTTTCATCGACAGCAAATATTCGCGCATATTCGTCTGGCAGGACAGCATCGACAATATCGTCGGGTATGTCAACATCAAGAGTCTTTTCGCGGCGCCCAACAGCATCCCGCAGGTGCTTATGGATGTCGACTATGTAGTGGAGACGATGCCGGTGCAGCAGCTTCTGGCCGATTTTATCAAAAAACGCAGCTCCATAGCTGTTGTCATAGACGAATACGGGGGAACGGCCGGTATAATATCGTTGGAGGATATTCTTGAAGAGATATTCGGCGAGATTGAGGACGAGCACGATTCACAGGATTTGATAGAGCGCAAGGTCGGGCAGGGAGAGTACGTATTCTCATGCCGTCTGGAAGTCGGATACCTGAACGACAAGTATTCTTTGGGCATTCAGGAGAGCGACGAATACGACACTCTTGCCGGATATATCATTTTCAATTACGAGGGAATACCTTCGCAGGGAGAGGTGATAACGATTGATAATCTTGAAATTAAGATATTGAAAACCACTTCGTCGAGAGTCGAGTTGGCGCGTGTGAAATCTTTGTGATATTTTTTTGCCGCGCAGCTAATGGAAATATAACGGAATTTTATTATATTTGTTGCTCTATTTGATAATTACAGAGCATTTCGAAGCCTGAAATAATAGTTAAAAACAGAATTATATGGCAACTTTAAACTCATTAAGAACAAAAGGCGGAATTTTTCTCTCGCTTGTCATCGGTCTTGCGCTGGTGGCTTTCATTCTCGGAGACCTGTTCTCGTCCAACGGCATTTTCTCGTCGAGAAAAATGCGTGTCGGCAGCATCGACGGAAACAATGTCGGTTATGTCGAATACCTGAATCTCTCGGAAAACCAGTCGCGCATTATCGAACGCCTCTACGGCAAGAGCGCGCTTAGCGCCGCTGAGACGGACCAGGTTCGTAACATGGTCTGGGAGAATCTGGTCATGCAGTATGCCTACCAGCCCGGTTTCGAGACTCTCGGTATACAGACGGGAGAGGACGAGCAGATTGACATGGTGAGCGGAACATACATATCTCCTGTCATCTCTTCCATGTTCGTCAATCCTTCGACCGGAATGTTCGACGCCGCGATGCTCGGCGGATTCGTATCATCGCTTGACAACGATGTAGACGGAAGCAGCACCGCGATATGGATGTATCTCAAAGAGCAGATGGTGTCGCAGCGTGTGATGGAGAAATATATCAATCTGGTAGGCAGTGCGATGTTCGTCAACGATTTGGAAGTCGACAACGCTTTGAAGGTGGTCAACAACGCATATGATGCGAAATATGTTCAGCTGCCGTATTATTCGGTTGCCGACTCTGCCGTTACGGTTTCGGACTCCGAAATCAGAGCTTACTACAATAACAACAAGAATAACTTCAAGCAGGGCGCTTCCCGTGATATCGAGTATGTGGTGTTCGATGTTCTGCCTTCGGAAGAAGATTTCGCGGCTGCCGAGAAATATATCTCGGATATCGCTGCCGAGTTCGCGCAGAGCGCTTCTCCGATGCAGTACGCGAATCTTAACTCGCAGTCATCGGTTGACCGCCGCTACTACAAGGAGGCAGATATGCCGCTTGAATATGCCGCAATCGCTTTCGGAGCCAAGAAGGGCGAGATGTACGGTCCGGTTCTTTCCGGCGAGGTATATACTCTGGCCCGTGTCGCCGACGTCAAGTCGATGCCCGATTCGGTTGGTGTGAAGCACGTGCTTCTGCCTGCTGCTGAAAAAGCGCTTGCCGACAGCCTTCTGAATGTCGTGAAATCCGGAAAGAACACTATCGAGGCGGTTGCTGCCGAATACTCTTCCGACCCGACCTGCGACTTGGGTGTCGTAGCTCCCGAGATTTTCGTTGAACCGTTCGCCGAAGCCTGCATTGCGGCTAAAACGGGTGATGTTTTCACTGTCGAGACTCAGTACGGAATTCATATCGTAAATGTGACTTACAAGACTCCTGCCGTCAGCAAGGCGCAGATAGCCGCCATAGTTTATAACGTAGAGCCGAGCGATGCCACACAGCAGGCGGTATACTCTCAGGCCCGCGATTTCATGAGCGAGGCCGAGGGCTCATATGAAAAATTCAATGATGCCGTTTCGCAGAAAGGTCTGGTGCGCAGACAGGCTACCGTTGCCAATACCGAACGCAATGTGAGAGGCCTGGACGATTCACGCGAACTTGTTCGCTGGGCATTCAACAACAAAAAAGGTGCTGTTTCTGCCATTATGGATGTCAATGGCGATTATGTGATAGCTTCGATTACCGATGTCAAGGATAACGGTACTGCACCTCTGGCCCAGGTATCGTCCCAGATAAATAGCAAACTGCTGCGTCAGAAAAAGGCTGAGATTCTTTCAGCCAAAATGCAGGGTTTGTCGATTGCCGAGGCTGCGGCTCTGGAAGGTTCTTCTGACGGCGATATAGATAAATTGACTTTCTCGGCATTCTATGTTCCGTCTCTGGGTGTGGAACCTGTACTGATAGGCGCTGTTTGCGGCGGAGTGGAGCAGGGCACGGTTTCCAAACCGGTTGTTGCTTCAACCGGCGTGTTCCTTGCCGAGGTGACCGGAGTCGATAAGACAGGCGATGCTACTGCCGAAAGCGAACGTGTACGTCTCGAAGCTTTGTCCACCGGGTATCTGTTGGAACGCGTGTCGCAGGCTTTGGACGCACAGAGCGAGATTGTGGACAACAGAGTCAAGTTCTTCTAACAGACCGAAGATACATCATAGGCTAAATGGTGGCGACAATTCAATTGTCGCCACCATTTAGCTTTTTTGCGTATTGTAAGAGCTATCCAGATATACGGTTGAAATATATGAAAACCAAATGATTGTCTAAGAATAACAAAACATTTAAAGGTATATTAATATATCGTCTGTGTTGAACTTTGGATTTGCCGTAGCGAAGATTATTTAGGCTTTTTTAATTTCTTCGCAATGCAGACATGTTGCCCAGAACGGTTATGCTGTGTCGCTCGGATTTATATGGCCTTCATTTGCATCTAAAAAATTGTGCTGCAAGGTTGCCTTTTATAAGGTAACAGGATATAGCTTTATGCAGATAAGCCTTAGACTTGCTGCTGAAATTGGCAAGTCGGTTTTTAACGGTCCGGTTGCATGTTGTTGCAATGTTATAATACGTATTGCAGCTTGCGGAACTATCGACTGCTGGCCGCTGCCGGGAACTGGTGATTGCGCGGCATGTTTAGCTGCAAATGGTCTTCTGCATGGGTTGTTGCCGACTTGCTGCCGCGGTGGGTTATTTCGGAAATAGAGAATAATTAAAAAACTGCCAGTTCTGCGGCGCAATGTCGGTAGAGCTGACAGTTTCGATTCGTCGTTTGTAAACGGTATGGTGTTACCGGTTCTCTATATACAAGTCGAATACGAGCGGAGTGTATGACTGTATCTCGGTTGTAACCTCATCCTCATCTTCGTCGGATTTTTGAAGCAGGGAGTTTGCGTAATATAGCGTATTCATGTAGTTCTCGTAATAGGTGTCCGAATAGCTGCTGTTGTAGAGGCTGTTGTTGAACAGGACACTGAGATAGTTGCTGTAATATTCGTTCAGGGCATCCGAAGCAGCGGTTTTACCGGTTATGCCGTAGCCGTAAGCGGAGGTGAAGACCATTCTGGCATGCTGTCCGTAGTACAGTTTCGGTATTGCGTAGTAGAATGCGGAGATATAGTTGTTCTCGTCGCTTTTGGGTGTGTATTTGAACGCGGAGTTGGCACGGGCCTCGCCGTACAGACGTACCTGCACCGAATCGATATTGGTGTCGAAAATGAATCCGTCGAGGAATTTTGCGACGTAGTATATGTTGACTGTGGAATCGACCGTAATGCGTCCGCCGGTAGTGTCGGCGGTCAGTACATCGAGGTAAAGGAACGGTCGTATCGTGTCGCCGGGGCTCATGTTCCACTTTCCGGTCGCATATTCCATGACGAGCTTCTCTTCGCGCGCTACCGGATTCTTGACGACTTCCACAATTTCCAAGTCCTCTATTACAGGTTTGTTGCCCGACAGCGAATACTGTCCTCCGTATCCCTGGTCGTCGCTTGTGCCGTGTGAACCGTAAGCTACTTTTGACGGCATGTAAAGGCGTACCTTGCTGCCTTGGGCGAGCTTTATTTTCTGTCCGCCGGCTCCGATAAGCTCCCGTTTGATGGCAAAATACTGACCCTCTATCATGTTCGAGTTCTTGCCTCCGCAGTACAGATAGTCGGGAGAATAATGCGTGTACGGCGTGTATGTGCCCTGCTGTTCGGCGATGTCTTTGGAACGGGTTACGTACACATCGTTGTTCATCGTGTAGCCGGTGTAGTTGATTCTTACCCATACGGCCGTGTCGGCAGGGACGAGCGAGTCGACAGTGACGGACGGCAGGAACTGCACATACATTCCGTTGCTCTGCCTGAAAGCCACCGAGTCGGTGTTGTTTATGTGTTTTGCGACCCAGGCGTCGAGCGATGTCTGTTCCAGAGCGGAGGAGCTGGGATTTTCGTTTTTGGCACATGAAGCCGCAAGGACTGCGGTCAGGAGCACCATTATTGCTGATTCGAGGAATCTCATCGGTTTTTCGTTATGTTTTGTATGTTTATCAGATACATTAAAGCTGTGTTCGCAGGGACCGTTCCGTTGCCTTTGCTGCCGAATCCGAGGTCGGTGGGGATGAATACCTGCACCGTGTCGCCGACTCTGCACGAAGGTAACGCATCGTCGAGCCCTTTTATTACAGAGCCGCTGCCTATTTTTATCCGCAAAGGTTCGGTATTCCAGTATTTTGCGTCCAGATGTGCTCCCAGAGCCTCTATCTCTTCCTCCACATTGGTGTAGAACAGTTCGCCGATGCGGCTGGTGAACGTATAGGCGCGGAAGTAGAACGTTATGCTGTCTCCTTTCGCGGCGGCCTGGCTCTGCGGCGGTCTGGAAGGGCTGTATTCGTTTTCGGTGTATTTGTACACTCCGTTCTGAATGTCGTAGAACCGCAGCACTTCGCCCGTTTCGTTTTCAGGAGCGGCTGCCCGGTTGTATATTTTTCTGTCCGAGAAATATTTTTCGATTGCGGTCTGCTGTTTCGATACATAGTCCTCTGTCTTGTTGCATGCGCCCAGAAGCCATGCGGTCCACAATATGGATATGACGTATATTCCTTTTTTCATCGACAGACAAGTTTTTAACCCCTAAAAATGCAAATTTACTGTTTTTTTTCAAAAAACTTCCGTATGCGGCCTTTTACCGGTCGCTTTTTTTGTTTTCGATAAAATAACTCTGACTTTTGAGCAGAAAAGCGCGACTGCAATACCATGGTTTGGGTCTCACCAGGAATGTTTCAGCAATGAAAGGTAGTTTTGATGATGTTGACTTTCAGACGTTGCGTAATGAAACAGTATTGCGAGCATGTGATACGGCCGGTATGGTTTCGACAAAAACCGTACCGGCCGTATCCATGACTTTTACCGTCCTGCCGTCAGAACCGTTTGTTCGTATGTTCGAGGAAGTAGCGCTGGCTTTTGAGCAGATTGCGCGATTGCAGCACCATCGTTTTGGTTTCGTTCAGAATCGTGAGGTAGAGCATGCTCGCCTTTGTGCTCGACTCGCGGTTCTTGATACGCTTTATCTGGCTTTTGATAGCCTCTGCAATGGATTCGAACAGCCTGTCGCGCATTTCGAGAACCATGTCTATTTCCGAGAAGTCGTTCGTTTGCAGCATGGTGTTGATGCGGGTGTAGATATTTTCGACCTTGTCGTTGATTTTCATCAGGTCCTCCACCTGCTCTTTGGTGAATCCCTCGTGGTTGTTGTCTATGTGGTCGAAACACGGACGGGTTATGTGCACCAGTGCTTTTGTGACCTCCGACATGTAGTCCACCACCTGTACGTAATAGTGGCTCGTGTCCATGTCGCTGTCCTGCAACTTCTGAATCGTCGGCAGCACGGCGTATTTGCGCTCGCGCGACTGGTAGAACAGGTCGTTCGACTCTTTTACCATCTCGCGCAGCACCTTGCGGTTCTCCTTGAATACAGCCAGCAGCGTCCTGTCGTATATGCGTGTTACATTCGCCATTACGTCGCACACCTCGCCGATGCAGTTCTGCACTATGCTCGAATCCGAAATCTCCTTTGCGGGCGTCTTTTCGCTCTCGGCATTGGCCTCTTTGTTTTTCTTTATGTTGCTTTGCAGAAGCATGTATCCGCACAGCGCGGATATTACTATTATAGCGATATTGCCTCCGTACATCAGTATTATAGCGACGGTGAATGCTATAAGCAGGGCACCGAATCCGGTTACGAACCAGCCCGCCACCACAGTCATTACGCCGGTGATTCTGTATACGGCGCTCTCGCGTCCCCAGGCCTTGTCGGCCAGCGACGAACCCATCGACACCATGAAGCATACGTATGTGGTCGACAGAGGAAGTTTGAGCGATGTGGCCATGCAGATGAGTATGGATGCCGTGGTGAGGTTCACCGTTGCGCGAATCAGGTCGTATGAGGCTCCGTCACGTTCCTCCTCTGGCAGCTGTTCGAAACGCCGGCCTATGGCCTGCCGTATTCTTGCCGGAGTATATCTTTCGTACCAGGAGTTGATGTTCAGCGCTGCGCGCACGATGCCTCGTGAGAAGAGCGAGGAGCCGTATTTCTCGTCGCCCGAGTTCTGGCTCGACAGGCTGAGCTCGGTTTTGCTCACAGAAAGCGCTCGTTTGGATGTCCACAGTGTTATTATCATTATTAATCCTGCGGCGAGCAGCAGCAACATGTTGGCCGACACGTCGCCGTTTAGGGCCTCCATGGTCATGTTCGTGTCTCCGCTGACACGTGCCATTTTGTACGAGTCGTATCCGGCCACAGGTACGCCGATGAAGTTTACAAGGTCGTTTCCGGCGAAAGAGAGAGCCAGTGAGAAGGTTCCGGCCAGAATCGTCACTTTGAGAATGTTCACTTTGAACAGTTGGAGCAGCAGCAGCACTATCGTGCACACTATCCATATAATCAGCAGCGATGTGCCCAGATTGTTGTCTATGAAATGTATGAGCGGCGATGAACTTAGGACGTTTTTCAACCCTTTGAACAGTGCGAAATAGACGATTGCCGTGAACGAGAGTCCGCACCACATCGCGCCGAAACGCCGGAATATCTTCTGATACCGGAACGTGAAAATCAGTCGGGACAGATACATTACTATCGCACCGCAAGTGAATGCGAGAATCACGGAGAGCAGAATCGCCGCCACGATTGCCATAGCCCTGGATGAGTTGATGAACTGTCCGAGGCTGTTTATTGTCAGCTCAGGGTTGTGTCCTATCTTGTATACCGATATTGCGAGAGCTGAGCCGAGCAGACAGAATATCAGGGCCACGGTCGTGGATGTCGGCAGGCCGAGCGTGTTGTATACGTCGAGCAGTATTATATTGGCGAGCATCACAGCAAGATAGAGCATCATCACGTCGTGGAACGTGAACAGCGCGGGGTCGAAGACTCCATTGCGTGCCACCTCCATCATTCCGCTCGAAGTGACGGCTCCGAATATTATACCGAGCGAGGCGACAGCCATTATGACCTTTACCGGAGCTGCTTTCGAGCCTATTGCCGAGTTGAGAAAATTTGCGGCGTCATTCATTACGCCGATGAACAATCCTGTTGTGGCCAGAACGACCATTACGATGAGGATGCAGGTATATATCGTCATACCGAAAAAATATCATTCCAAATTCGTCTGCAAAAATATATATTTCTATTGTTCGGAGATACTTTCCGGCACTCTTTTTAATATTTTTTTTACCTACGGCGCCAGAAGGCGTTACCGGGCTGGCGGGCCGAATGGCAGGACGGCGATATTAGAGATGTTTGAGCGACATTCTCACGAGTTCCTCGACAGATGCCTGGGGCGATTTTTCGAGCACCGTTTTCAGCACCTTGTCCGAGGCGGCTTTGGGGAATCCGAGCATCGTGAGAGCCGCGAGCGCCTCCTGGTATGCTGCGTTTCCGGCGGACGGGTCCTGCACGGCGATTTCCATGGCTGCGGCCTCAATGTCCCCGAGTTTGTCTTTTAGCTCCACGATGATTTTCTCGGCCGTTTTGAGACCGAGCCCCTTGACGTTTTTCAGCAGCCGCGCATTTTCCGACCTTATAATCGAGCGCAGTTCGGCGGCCGAGTAGGTAGAAAGAATCATGCGTGCGGTATTGCCTCCCACGCCCGAGACGCTTATGAGCTTGCGGAACAGCTCGCGCTCCTGCCTTGCGTGGAATCCGTAGAGAATCTGCGCGTCCTCGCGCACTATGAAGTGCGTGAACAGCCTGGCCTGACTCATGCCTTCGAGCTCGGAGTATGTTTGAAGCGATATATTTATATAGTATCCGACGCCGGAGGCTTCGATGACGGCGTATGTCGGCGTGAGCTCCGCCAGTGTCCCGCTTATATATTCGTACATGTCAGAATGGATATTTCGGGCAAAGATAGTGAAAAAAGTCGCATGCCGGCAAATTCACGGCTGCGCTTCTTCGGCGCGAGAGAGCTGAGCGGCCGGCACCCGGAGTGGCGAAAAAGTGCGGAGCGATTGCATTTTATCGAAAAATTGCGTAGGTTTGCATTCGTTAACGACAAAAACACTTCAAGGGATTATGAAAAAATTGTTTGCAGCCGTCGCTGCGCTGGCTTTTTTTGCCGGATGTAAGAATACCGCCGGCGTGTCGGCATCCGATGCTTCGACAGTATCATCCGACAGAATGGAGACCGTTTCCGACATCGCATATGTGGATATCGACTCTCTTATCGCCCACTATGACATGTATGTGGATTTGAGTTCGCAGTTCGAGGCCAAGGCCAAAAAGATAGAGGGTGAGCTCACATCGAAGAAACGCCGCCTGGAAAAAGAGGTGCGCGACTATCAGGAGAAGGCGTCGAACGGTCTTATGACCCGCTCGCAGATGGCGCAGACCGAGGAGGAGTTGCAGGCCAAGATGCAGAGCTACGACCAGAGCAGCCAGAAGACGCTTGCCGAATTGGACGAGGAGCAGCAGGTGATGACCAACCAGGTGATATATTCCATTATGAGCTACATCAAGGAGTACAACGCCAATTTGCGTTACAAGATGATTCTGTCCACCACGAGTTCGGGTCCCGTGCTGGATGCGGACCCCGCGCTCAACATAACCGGCGAGATTCTGCGCGAGCTTAATAAGCGCTATGTAGCGGAGAAGGATAAGAATGCGAAATCGAAATAATCGATTCCGGAGTTTTCCGGAGCGGTATTTGCGGGCGGCAGCATGACGGATTGCCGCCCGCACTGTTTTTTTCGGACGGCGAAATATTTGTTTATTAAACCGAAAGTCCGTATATTTGCGGCTCCGGTGCCGCATGTCTTTTGACGAGGGTGCCGGAACGAAGTAAAATTTTATTCAAATTACACAATGCCAGTAAAAATCAGATTAGCAAGACACGGTAAGAAGGGCGCAGCGTTCTATCATATCGTAGTCGCAGACAGCAGGGCGCCACGTGATGGTAAATTTATCGAGAAGATTGGTACCTACAATCCTAACACGAATCCTGCTACAATTGATTTGAGCTTCGAGAAAGCTTTGAATTGGTTGCAAAAGGGCGCACAACCCACCGATACGTGCAGAGCGATTCTTTCGTACAAGGGGGTTTTGTATAAGAAGCACCTTTTGGGTGGTGTAAGCAAGGGCGCATTCTCAGAGTCGGATGCCGAAGCCAAATTCAACAAGTGGATGGAGGAAAAGACTGCCAAGATTGCTGCCAAGACCGCCAAGATTACGGGCGATGCCAAGAGTGCCGAGAAAGCGCGTCTGGCTGCCGAAGTTCAGGTGAAGGAGGAGCGTGCGAAAGCTATCGCTGCCAAGAAAGCCGAGGCTGAGGCTGCCGCAGCAGCTGCCGAGGCCGAAGCTGCGGCGGAGGCTGAGACTGCAACGGAACAGGGCGCAGAGGAGTAATCTTGCGGCCATGGGTGCGTTGTCGTTGGCAGGAAGAGTTGTAAAACTCTTCGGCGTGAAGGGCGAACTGATAATCGATATCTATGACGGTTTCCCTGACGACTTCGACATGGAGGAACCGGTATTCGTGAAAATCGATTCACTGCCGGTTCCTCTTTTTTTCGATAAATTCGAGCGTCGGGGCAATTCCGGCGCGCTGGCGGTGTTCGCCGATATGGACACCAAGGCGCGTGCGGCGGAGCTGGTCGGCCGTAAACTCTATCTTGAATCTGAGAGTGAGGCCGAGGGTGACGACGGATTTTACATGGAGGATTTGATTGGATTCGAGGCCCGTTTCCAGGACGGGTGTGCAGGGCGCATAACCGACTTCATAGACAACGGCATCAATCCGTTGCTGGAAGTCGAATACGGTCAGGATAAATCGCTTATCCCGGCTGTTGATGAATTTATTGTCGATATTGATACGGATGCCCGTCTGGTGGTCTTCGAACTGCCGGAGGGACTGTTGGACTTGAACAGGGAGACGAAATGAAAAGAGTTGTCGTAGGACTTTCGGGAGGCGTGGACTCCTCCGTCGCGGCGTATATCCTCAAACAGCAGGGGTATGACGTGGTGGGGCTCTTCATGCGCAACTGGCATGACACTGTTGGAACGCTGTCGGGCGATTGTCCGTGGTATGACGACCAGGTGTTTGCCGAACTGGTGGCCAAGCGGCTCGATATACCGTTCCATTACGTGGATTTGAGCGAGCAGTATCGCCAGAGGGTGGTGGACTACATGTTCGCCGAATACGAGCGCGGCCGCACGCCCAATCCGGATGTACTGTGCAACAGAGAGATAAAATTCGACGTTTTCTTGCAGGAGGCTCTCAAACTCGGTGCGGATTATGTCGCTACCGGGCACTATTGCCGCAAGGAGGAGATTGTCGTGGACGGCAAGACATGTTACCGCCTTCTTGCAGGCAGCGACCCTAATAAGGACCAGAGCTATTTTCTGTGCCAGCTTTCGCAGGAGCAGCTGAGGTATGCCATGTTTCCTGTTGGTGACATCCTGAAACCTGAGGTCCGGCGTATTGCCGCCGAGCAGAAACTGGCTACTGCCAAACGCAAGGACTCGCAGGGCATATGTTTTGTAGGCAAGGTGGATTTGCCCACTTTCCTGCAACAGAAGTTGAAGGCTCGGAAGGGCGATATCGTGGAGATTCCCGCATCGTGGCCCGGGTATTCGGAACGTGCCGATGATTTGGCCTCGCTGGCGGCTCCGTATGAATACCTGCCGTCGGACGGCGTGAGGGTGGGAGAGCATTCGGGCGCGCATTTCTATACGATAGGTCAGCGTAAGGGACTTAATGTGGGCGGAAAGCCTGAACCGCTTTTCGTGATAGCTACCGACGTGCAGCGCAATGTGGTGTATGTGGGGCAGGGGCATTCCCATCCGGGGCTTAACCGCAAGGCTCTGTATATGAAGCCGGACGAGATACACTGGATAAGGCCCGACCTGAGGCTCGGATGCGGACAGAGGCGGCGTTTCTCTTTGAGGATAAGATACCGTCAGCCGTTGCAGGCAGGAGAGTTGATTGTGACGGAGCAGGGCGGGTATCTGCTTTTCGACCAACCGCAGCGCGGCATTACGGCCGGGCAGTTCGCGTCATGGTACGACGGGGACGAGCTGGTCGGCTCCGGCGTAATAAGCCGGTAGGCATTGACCGCATTTTTATTCTTGTGCGATTAAAATAAGGAAATCATATACATTTTTACAGTACGGCATATCTGAAATTGGGTCATAATAAGTACCGGCGGCTGCTTGTCAATTTTTAATGTGTATAATGCGGGTGGAGCCTGCGAATGGCACGCCGGAAAGCGGGCCTTCGCGGGGCGAGGCTCCGGCCCGCGCGCTCCGCAGGAGCGCATAACTGTAAATCGTATATATTCACCTAAAATAAAACGGAATCATCCCCTTTGAATTTGTGGAGAGAACGGCTGGTGACAGGCGGTCAGTAATATGTACTAAAAAAATAGTATATTGTTACCTGTTTTCTTGCCGGGTGATGTACAATTTGCTAACTTTGCGGCATATTATAATTTATAGACAATTATGAAAAACAAATTCCTTACCGTGTTGATTGCCCTTTCGGGAGTATTTTTTGCAGGTATGGCGCAGGAGAAGAATGCTGTGGCCTTTTATAATCTCGAAAATTTTTACGATACCGTTCCGAGCCGGTTCTATGACGATGCCGATTTTACGCCTGCCGGACGCAAGGAGTGGAATACGGACCGTTACAGACGGAAGATTGCCAATATAGGCCGTGTGATAGACGAGATGTCCGCCGATTTTCTCGGTGTGGCGGAGGTCGAGAACGAAGCCGTGGTGCAGGACCTTGTGAATTCGCTGAACACGGATTACAATTACATACATGCCAATCTGTCGGACAAGCGCGGTATGGATTTGGCGATACTCTACAAGGGCGATAAATTTTTTCCGGACAGCGTCGCGCTGATTGATTCCAACGCAGGCCGTGAGTTTCTCTATGCGAGAGGTCTGTACTGCGGAGTGGAGATTCATTTTGTACTGTGTCATATGCCGTCACGTTTGAACAAGGCCGATTACAGCGAGAGGGCGTTCTACGAGCTTCGCCATTTTCTGGATGCTCTGAATGCGAAGTATAAGAAGCCGAATATCGTTCTGATGGGCGACTTCAACGCTTCGCCTGTCGAGGAGAAGATGAAGCTGTATCTCGGACGCAGCGGCGCGAAGAACGCTTTCATGACGAATGTGCTTAATGATGTGTACCGTAGCAGTTTCGGCTCGTATTTTGCAGATAATACATGGCTCCTGTTCGACAACATATTCGTGAATCCCGAATTTTTCGAGCGCAGCGGATTCAATCTGGTTGGGTCGGGAGTGTTTTCCCAGATGTATATGTTGCGTCCGGAGTCTGGCGGAAAGACGAGCATAGGCGGTGCCGGCAAGAATATTCCTTTCCGTACTTTCGAAGGAAACAAGTATCTGAAAGGGTACAGCGACCATCTTCCGGTGTTCATGGTGCTCGAAGATTAAGGGCGGTGCAAGTTAATATTGGTTATATTTTTGGATTTTAATCTAATAATCGTTAAATTTGCAACCATTTGAGAATTTAACGGATATAAAAGATAAAGTTATGGCAAACGTGAAAAGAGTCTATACCTTCGGAAACAAGGAGGCCGAGGGTAATGGCAAGATGAGAGAGTTGCTGGGCGGCAAAGGTGCCAATCTGGCCGAGATGAATCTGATAGGTATTCCCGTTCCTCCGGGATTTACGATAACGACCGAGGTTTGTACGGAGTATTACAAACATGGAAAGGAAAAAATCATAGAACTGCTGCGTCCCGAAGTTGAAAAGGCCATGAAGGGTGTGGAGCAGCTTACCGGCATGAAGTTCGGCGACAAGGTGTCTCCGCTTCTGGTGTCGGTCCGTTCCGGTGCGAGAGCTTCGATGCCCGGTATGATGGATACCATTCTTAATCTCGGTTTGAATGACCAGGCTGTCGAGGCTGTGGCCAAGCGTACAGGCAATCCGCGTTTCGCATGGGACTCCTACCGCCGTTTCGTGCAGATGTACGGCGATGTCGTGCTCGGCATGAAACCTGTCAGCAAGGAGGACCACGACCCGTTCGAGGAGATTATCGACGAGGTGAAGGCTGCCCGTGGCGTTAAGAACGATACGGACCTGACGACTGACGATTTGAAGGAGCTTGTGGCCAAGTTCAAGGCTGCGGTGAAGAAACAGACGGGCGAGGATTTCCCCACATGTCCGTGGGAGCAGCTCTGGGGTGCCGTGTGCGCGGTGTTCGGCTCATGGATGAACGAGCGCGCCATACTCTATCGCAAACTCAACAATATACCGGCCGAGTGGGGTACTGCCGTAACCGTTCAGGCTATGGTGTTCGGAAACATGGGCGAGAATTCGGCGACAGGCGTGGCTTTCTCGCGTGACGCCGCGACCGGCGAGAATATCCTCAACGGAGAGTATCTCGTCAATGCTCAGGGCGAGGATGTGGTTGCCGGAATCCGTACACCTCAGCAGATTACACTCGAAGGTTCGCGCCGTTGGGCCAAGGCTCAGAATATAGACGAGGCGGAGCGCGCTGCGAAATATCCTTCACTGGAAGAGGTAATGCCTGCGATTTACAAGGAACTTGACGATATCCAGAACCATTTGGAGAAATATTTCACCGACATGCAGGATATCGAGTTCACCATTCAGGACGGAAAACTCTGGATGTTGCAGTGCCGTAACGGAAAACGTACCGGTGCCGCCATGGTCAAGATTGCGATGGACATGCTCTCCGAAGGTCTTATCGACGAGAAGACGGCCGTGCTTCGTTGCGAGCCCGCCAAACTCGACGAACTCCTTCACCCTGTGTTCGACAAGACCGCTGTTAATAATGCCAAGGTTATCGTGAAGGGCCTTCCCGCATCTCCCGGTGCTGCTACCGGTCCGGTGGTATTTTTCGCTGACGATGCCGAGAAGCATCTGGCAGCTACCGGCGAGAAAGCGATTCTTGTCCGAATAGAGACATCCCCCGAAGACCTTAAAGGTATGCTCGACGCTGCCGGTATTCTTACTCAGAGAGGCGGTATGACCTCGCATGCGGCCGTGGTCGCACGCGGTATGGGCAAATGCTGTGTTTCGGGTGCCGGTGAACTGGAAATAGATTACAAGGCCCGTACTATCAAGGTCGGCGGATATACAGTCAAGGAAGGCGACTGGATTTCGCTCAACGGTTCTACCGGTGAGGTTTATCTC
>CAYXGF010000019.1:0-29065 GCA_964464465.1 uncultured Alistipes sp.
TATGTATCGTCGACTTGGTGAGCCGTTACCTCACCAACTATCTAATACAACGCATGCCCATCATTAACCGCCGGAACTTTCAACTCAAAAAGATGCCTCTTAAAGTATTATGGGGTATTAGTACCGATTTCTCAGTGTTATCCCCCTGTTAATGGTAGGTTGCATACGCGTTACGCACCCGTGCGCCGGTCGCCACCATAGATAGCAAGCTATCTATTATGATGCCCCTCGACTTGCATGTGTTAGGCCTGCCGCTAGCGTTCATCCTGAGCCAGGATCAAACTCTCCATTGTATAAAAAATATAAAATAAATCATTAGAGCCTGACTACTTAAATCCTCGAAAAGGAATTGATAAATACTACATTTTTCTCTCAAATATACCAGTAAGTCAAAGAACCGTTTTCAAAACTTCGCTCTTGAAATTTAGGGAGCGAAAGGGACTGCAAAGGTAAGAAGGATTTTTTTAACTTCCAAATCTTTTTGAGATTTTTTTTTACCGAGCATCGATTTCTCTCCGCCGTCGAACTCACAGCTGCGTCCGGCTTTCGCCTTAGGCCTGCTCTGAATTTCGTATTTCTAAGAACCGTTGTTTGTGTTTTGCGGGTGCAAAGGTAAGTGCTTTTTTCTTATCTGCAAACATTCCGCAATCTTTTTTTCATATTTTTTACATTTTTTTGCAAAAAAGGCCGCATACCTTAATATATAGAAACGAGCGTTACGCTTATCTGAGTACGGACTTAAACACATATTCGCCCGATTCGACATCGTACAGTGCGTATCCGTCACAGACAGCCGAACAGTGAGCACCGGAAGCGCTTTTTATTTTCGGAACATCACCGGAAAACGGAATCCACACGGTTGCCGTACATCCCACAGGAACGCTGCAATTCATTGAGAAACAGCCATCTCGATTCTCCCAGCGTATTACCACAGGTCCGTAAGCAGTCTGGTGCGAATACTCCACCCATTCCAAACCTTTCGGAACCACCGGTCTGATATCGAAACTGCGAAATCCGGCATCCCCGGCCCTCAGTCCGGCCAAATCACGATAGAACCATACTAGTCCGCCGCCGAACATCGGATGATTGCGCGAATCCCTTCCGTTCCAGTTTTCCCATGTCACGGTAGCGCCCTGCTCAATCCACCAGCCATACCCGGGAAAATCGCGCTGATTGATAATCTTGTACGCCAAATCCGCCAGACCGTTGTCGCACAGAACTTCGAAGAGATAACGCGTGCCGACAATACCCGTATCGAGATGGTCATTGCACTCGGCAATGTTCTGCCTGAGAGCCTCAACGACACGCTGCCGGCGCTCGGCCGGCACTCCCATGCGCAGTGCAAGGACATTGCTGCCGTATTTTCCGTAAGAGCCTGTCTCGGAATCGTAGAACTCACGGTGGAAAGCTTCGGCCGTTCTGTCGCGCAAAGCCCCGAACTCCGCCGCAGCCTCGTCTTCTCCGAGAATCTCGGCAGTACGGGCAACTATATCCGAGCACAGCCACAGATAAAACGTGTGGACAAGATCCGTGCGCGGCAGCTCGCGCGGAGGCAGCCAGTCGCCGAGATTCTTGAATTTCTGTGCATAGAGAGTCTGCATAATTCCCGTGTCATCCTTCACCCACGTATTCATCCAGCGCACGTGACGGCACATGGCCCCGAAGTTCTGTTCCAGCACACGCCTGTCACCGTAATGACGGTAGAACTCCCACGGCATTATCTCCATGGCAGCGCCCCAGCCTACTCCGCCGCCGCATCCAGGCTGCCACGGTGCCGCATTGGGCACATAACCCGTCATGGTCTGCGCGCCGCGAATATCGCGCAGCCATTTGTTGTAGAACGTGCGGGCGTCGAAATTGTGCATCACGGTAACGCAAGCGACCTGAGCATCGCCGGTATACGGAGCACGCTCACGGTGGGGACAGTCGCTGGCAATGCCGCCGTGCATATTGTCGAGCTGGCTGCGCTGCCATATAGCGTTGATTCTGTTTATCAAACCGTTCGACGTAACGAACCGGCCGGCGGTCTGCACATCCGAATTGACGGCATGAGCCTCGACCTGTTCCGCAGTAAGGCTGTCCAAACCGGTAATCTCCGCCTCAGAGAACACGAACCACGTGAAACGTGCATGATACGACTCGTCACCTCCTCCGCGCGCCGTGTATGAATTGGTTCCCTGGAACGACTCGCTCAGATATTTTATCTCTATCCGCCGGCCCTTTTCGGCTGAAATATTCTTCAACGCCACCCAGCCGGAAATCTCCTCCGGAAACGAAACACGAATAGCACCGCCATCCGTCCGTTCGATTTTCACGGGAGCGTAAGTGCGCGTGATACGGTCCGACGGGCCGTTCTGTGCTATAAGCTTGCCGCACGGAGCACGCCGCGCAGCGGCATGCCGCCAGCCTGAATCATCGTATCCCGGCAGCGCCCATCCGTCATGCTCCAACCGGGCATCATAATGTTCGCCGAAATATACCTGGTCGCTCACAATAGCACTGCGCTCGGCCTTCCATCCGGTATCCGAAACCACAGTCTGACTGGTACCGTCCTCGTAAAGGATTTCAATCTGACCAATAAAACGCGGCGAGCCGTACCCCTGCGGCACCCAATATTCCACAACGTCGTAGAACCCGTTTCCGAGCAGCGCACCCACGGCATTCGTTCCCTGACGAATCATGTCCGTCAGGTCGTAGCTGACGTACATGACTGTATATTCCTCGAACGGGTCGGTCACGACCAGAGAGCGCGAATCGAGCTTGGGCCGATAATCATAATTGGTCTGATTCGGTGTAAAATACTCATTCCCGACACGCTTGCCGTTCATGTAAAGTTCGAACCATCCCAGACCGGTTCCGTAGAAACGCGCCTGCCTCACAGGTTTGGAAACCTCGAATTCACGACGCAGCATCGGTGCGGGCTCGACCTTGCGGCTGCCCTTTGCGTCGTATGACTCCTCGCCCTGCCACGGAACGCCTATCCACTCCGCACGCCAGTCGTCCGCAGAAAGCATTCCCGTGTGCCAGCATGCGGGCCGGCTCCACTCCGAGGCCCTGCCCTGCTCGTCCCACACCATCACCTGCCACCAGTAATCGGTACGTGACATCAGTTCCGGCCCCTCATACGAGACAAATACAGACTGCGCGGACTCGACAACACCCGTATCCCACAAAGGAGCGTCCATCTGGTCCTCTGAAAGAGCAACCCTGATACGATAGGCCGTCTGAGCCGCACCGCGCCTGCCGCCGGCATTGGCATTGACCCACGCCATACGCGGCTGAGGGACATCTATCAACGGACTGACGGCATACTCGCATGTAAGGTTTTCAGGAATGATGGATGAAGCGCGCCTCGATGCGGCCCCCGCCCGGGCTGGCAGCAGTGCCACTACGCACAACACCGCAAAGCAAATGAATCGTGATAATCTGTTCATGATATGTATATTTATTCGTTTACAAACACGCCGGCACGAAAAAAATCGCACCTCAGGAGTCAAAGATACGAAAGGTCGAGCGTATATCCAAACTTCGTTTGGCTCGGCGCCCGACCTTTCGTATCTTTGCACAGAAGAAAAAACAATCGAACGACATGCACACTTATTTTATGCGCCGCATTGCGACAATAATCTTCCTAACGTGTAGCTTTTTCTCATTCGGCGCCACGACATACCGTCTTTCCGATTTCGGCATAATTCCCGGCTCCGGCGCCGACATGTCCGGGAAAATGGCCCAAGCCCTGCTAAAAATCAAATCCGAGACACGAAAAGGGGAACATATAATACTCACCATGCTGCCCGGCGATTACGATTTTTATCCGGACAACTGCACGAAAAAGCCGCTATTCATATCCAACCATGACCAGGACAACCCCAAAAACATCGGCATTCTGCTCGACAGCTGGGAGAATCTCACTCTCGACGGCAACGGCGCACGGCTGCTTTTCCACGGGCGCATGCTGCCAATAGTCCTGACAGGCTCGACAAGTTGCACGCTGCGCAACATGAGCATCGATTTCCCCAACCCGCACATAGCCCAGGTGGAGATAGTCGCCTCCAACGAAGACGACGGCACCACTTTCCGCATCTCGCCCGAAGTGAGATGCAGGATTGACGACTCGGGGAATCTCGAAACATACGGCCAGGGGTGGACGCTCAAACCACGCATGGGGATAGCCTTCAATCCTGACACAGGCCACATCATATACAACACGGGAGATTTACGGTGCCCGACGGACAGCATCATCCGCATAGACAGCCGAACCTTGCGCGCGCCCCGCTGGTACGACAGGCGCCTGCCTGCCGGTACAATCGTCGCGCTGCGCGACGGGGAGCGCCCCACGCCAGGCATATTCCTGTCCGATGACGTCAGCACTCTAATCGAGAACATCGACGTACACTATGCCGAAGGCATGGGACTGCTCGCTCAGACATGTACCGATATAACCCTGAGGGACTTCCGCGTATCGATACCCGACGGCTCGGGACGATATTTCACGACGCAGGCCGACGCCACGCATTTTTCCGGGTGCAAAGGGCTCATCAGTTCGACAGGCGGACTCTACGAGGGCATGATGGACGATGCAATCAACGTACACGGGACATATCTCAAAGCAGTGCGCCGCATCGGAGCCGACACTCTGCTTGCCTCATACATGCACCCTCAGACATATGGATTCACATGGGGGCTTGCAGGCGACACCGTACAAATCATCTTCCCGCGAACAATGGAGACTGTCGGTGAAAAAAATATCATAAAAAGCATACGCCCTGCCGACCGTCAGACAGCAGCCGGAGCCAAAACCTTCGAAATAGTATTCGAAAATCCGCTGCCGCAGCAGGTCCGTGACGGCGAGGCTTTCGGCATCGAGAATCTTACATGGACTCCGGAAGTGGTGTTTTCCGGCAACACGGTACGCAACAACCGGGCGCGCGGAGCTCTGTTCAGCACTCCCAGACGCACCATCGTGGAGAACAACCTTTTCGACCACACTTCGGGCTCGGCAGTTCTGCTGTGCGGCGACTGCAACGGCTGGTACGAGACGGGAGCCTGCCGCGATGTGCAAATAAGAGGAAACCGTTTCATCAATGCACTGACAAGCCTCTACCAGTTCACGGAAGCCGTCATCTCAATCTGTCCCGTAATTCCCGATGCAGACTCGCAGAAGACCCTTTTTCACGGCGGGCCAGACGCTCCGGGAATAATAATCGAGAACAACGAATTCCTCATCTTCGACAATCCCGTCGTCTATGCAAAAAGCATCGACGGCTTGAAGATTCGAGGCAACAGGATTGTGCGTACGGACTCTTTCGCTCCTTTCCACAAGAACCGCAATCATTACAACCTCATAAAAGTAAGGAACGTCGAAATAGAATAAGTGCCGCGACGCTTTTGCGCCGGATGTCCTGTCATCATATGATTTTTTCGGCCGCGACATCTCAAAAGGAGCGTGCCGGCCAACGGATTCAGACAGTTTTTTCATATTTTTGCAACCGTAATCAATAAAACGAAAATGGACTACGTAGAGCTCAACATCCCGATACAGAGTCAGCAGACCGGAGAAATCATCATGGCGGAGCTGTCCGAGCTGCCGTTCGAGAGTTTCTGCACGGAGCGCGACATGCTCAAAGCATACATTCCGTCAGAGAAACTGTGCGACTGCAAGCCGGAGGCCGACGGCATTCTGGCCCGCTACGGCATCACGGGAGGCAGATACATATCAATCGAGACGCAGAACTGGAACGCCGTGTGGGAATCCAACTTCCAGCCGGTGGATGTAGACGGCACCATCGCCATACGCGCTCCGTTCCATGCGCCCTACCCCGACCATAAACTCGACATAGTAATAATGCCGAAGATGTCGTTCGGAACCGGCCACCATGCCACCACATTCCTCATGAGCCGCCTTATAGCCTCGCACGACTACACCGGACACGCATGTCTCGACATAGGCAGCGGCACGGGGGTTCTGGCAATCATAGCGGCGAAACTCGGCGCGGGCAGCGTCGATGCCATCGACATAGACGACTGGGCCTGCGAGAATTGCACGGAGAACATAGCCGCCAACGGCGTGGCGGACCGCATAACGCCGATTCTGGGCGATGCCGGCCGCATCGTAGAGAAAACATACGACTATATCTTCGCCAATATAAACCGCAACATACTTCTCGCCGACATGCCGCGATACGTATCGGCACTGAACCGCGGAGGGCGTCTCATGATGAGCGGAATACTGACTGCCGACATACCGATGATAACCGAATGTGCGGAGAAGAACGGACTGCGCGCCGTGCGGACGGAGGAAAAAGACGGATGGGCTGCGGTAGAGACCGAAAAGCCGTAAGCATCACTTTTCAAGCAGACGCTTGCGGATACGGCTCAGCGCCTCGGGCGTCACGCCGATATAAGAGGCTATCTCCTTGGCGGCGATTCTTCCGGACATGTACGGATAGCGTGTCATGAGATTCACATACCGCTGCTCGGGAGTCATCAGACGGAATCCGAGCATTCTGTCGCGCATCGTCATGAACAGCTGCTCCGCAATGCGTCTCGCATAGAGACACGAATCGTAGTCCCGGCCGAAAAATTCGCTGTACTGGCCGTAGGATATGGTCAGCATGCTCGTATCTTCCAGTGCCATTATATCGAGCTGCGAGGGCCTGCGCTGCATGAACGACGAGTAGTCGGCCACCAAATCGCCCTCGAAACCGAATCCGACGACATGATTGCGTCCCGACTCGTCCGCGGCAGAATAACGGATGCAGCCCCTCTCGACATACCCGAGAAGTGCGGCCGGCTGCGTGCGGCGGCAGAAATACTCGTTCCTGCGGAATGTCGCTTCGCGGCCCTTCCTGCGGCAGAAAGAGACGAACGCGGACAAATCCACATTATCCATATATGTATTGAAGCGCTCCATAATCCAATGTCGGCCCGGACTTCCGGCGATTTATTGATTTGAATCAATAATTTTTCGCATAGGGGGGGGGTATTTTTGTAACTACAAAAATAATCAAATAATCTCATGAAACAACTATCCAAACTGATTCCCATCATTCTTTTGTCACTGTCGGCGCAAAGTTGCAGCATCGTAAGCGCCATCTACCAGAATACGGACAAGAAACAGACCCGCATCGTCATGAACGACGGCTACGAAATCGAAGGACGGACGGTGATGCCGAAGACCGGGCAGAAAAAAGTCAGGGTCACGACAGCCGACGGACAGAAACACAAGCTCATATCCTCCGACATCGCCGTGATGTGCCTCTACAAGGAAAAATATCCGGAAAACCAGAGTTTCTTCCAGTATATGCCCTACTCGGTATGGCGCAACAAGAAAAAAGAGTGGTACGAAATGCCCGGACGCTGGATGCCCGTGGAGGCGGTAGGCGACCATATTACGATACTGACCCTTGGCGACGAGTATCAGATGTCCGTGAAAGGCGTGCTGACTGTGGTATGCCGCGGCGGCAACATAGTTTACATAGCCCGCAAGACGGGCGACGCATCCGGCAAATACGTCGGCACATACTTCAACAAGGCCAGATTCTGCAAGACCGAACTGACGGAATATCTGAGCGACGACCCTGTGCTGTGCCGCATGATTAATGACGGGGACATAACAGACGGCGATTTCCAGACCATTGCGGACGAGTACAAACCCGAACAGGAACAATAATGAAACGCACAGGATTCCTTCTGACGGTATTGTCATTCCTGCTTCTGGGCGGATGCGGCATCGCCAACATGACGGCCGACATCACCGGACAGGACAGAGGCTATGCCCTGCTGCTCGACGGCAGCAGCGTGAACGGACGGATAAAAATACCCGATTCACACGACAAAACAGTAAGAATAAAGACGCGCAACCAAGGCGTAAGGCGGATTCCGTCATCCGAAATAGCCTCGCTGCACGTACACCGCGAGAAGCACCCCGACAAGGTGCACGTATTCTGCTACATGGAGACGGTCTCCCCGACCACGTTCTCCTCGCAAGACCGCAAGAGCTATCCTGCCCGCTGGGTTCTCCTCGAACACTCCGGCCCGAAGATATGCTTCTACACGCTCGGACACTTTTACAGCATACAGCGCAACGGAGACATAAGCGTCGTATCGCAGATGGGCGAGGACATCGAGTTCATCGCCCGCAAGACCTGCGACAGGAGCGGAATGCGCATAGGCGCCAAGGGCGGTTCGCCGCAGTGGTTCCGCGAGAGCCTCAAACAGTATATGAGCGACGACGCCGTGATTTGCAGGGATATAGACAACAAGCGAATCATATACAACGATTTCGGGGGCATATGTCAAACCTATAATCCTCAGTGGTAACAATGAAACGCATATTTCTTACGATAGCTTTCGCCATAAGCATCGCATGTGCGGCGGCACAGCGCAATCACACGCAAATTTATCTGGGGGGGGGTTATGGCCTTATATCCGGTGACATGTACAACCACGGAGGCTGGGAGGTGAATCTCGGCCTGAAATATTTCATCACCGACTACGTATTCCTCGACCTGAGCGGCCAAATCGGCGGCAGCAAGGGCAACAAAAGACTTTCCATAAGCAGAATCGGCTACAATACATACTACCCGGAAATAGCCGATTTCGAACACTCGCTGACCGAATACGGCGTCTTCCTGGGACCGGGCTACAATCTCTACAACAACGGCCAGAGCCGTCTCTACGTAAAGGCCCAGGCCGGCTACACATGGGGCCGCGAATACAAGGAAGCCCTGAATGAGACAAAAGATGAGCGCATTTCCCCTGCACAGCCCTACCGGCCGGGATTCGCTGCTGTGGCGAGTTTGGGATACGACTGGCAGAAAGCGGGGAATTCACTTGTCTACGGCGGCAAGATAGACGTGTACTGCATCCGCGGACACGTAATGGCAATCCTGAATGCCCAGGTAGGGGTATTCTTCTGACACGCGCAGCTTCCGAAGCACAAGACCCTACGAAGTTGTGAATACAGAACGGTCCGTGCACCCTCGGGTGCACGGACCGTCTCGATACAGGGGCGCAGCACTACCTGGCGACCTTATCCTTGTATTTCTCTATCTGACGTTTGAGAGCGTCGACACACTGGTCGACAGCCTCCTCGAAGCTCTTGCAGCGGGCCTCAGCCACAAGGTCGTTGCCGGGAATCGCAACAGTAACGGTCACCACCTTATTGCCCTTCTCGAAATCCCGGTCGAGTTTCAGTATGACCTCAGCCGATATCGCACGCTCGATAAAACGGTCGAGACGCCCTATTTTCTGATTTATAAAATCCACAAGACGAGCATCCGCATCGAATTTCACTGACTGAATCTGAACGTTCATAACTTCTTCCTCCTTGATGTTTTAATTTATAATCTCAGGCGGTCCGCACAGCCGCCACTCCTTCATCCGTCAGAAAATTCAAAATCCGCACCGTACATCGCAGCCGGTGCAAAAAAAGCGTTACCGGACATTCATTTATTCTCCGCCGCGCGGATGCGCATGCGAATAGACCTCTTTCAGGGAAACGATGCTGCTGTGCGTGTAAATCTGGGTGGACGAGAGCGAACTGTGCCCCATAAGTTCCTGAATCTGACGCATGTCGACACCGCTGTTCATCAGCTGCGTGGCGAAAGTATGCCTGAGCACATGCGGGCTGCACTTGCCGTCGACTCCCGACTCCGAAAGAAAACGCCTCACAACACGATACACCTCGGTCCTGCTGATACGCCTGCCCTTCATGGATAAAAATAGTGCATTTCCCGCAGAATCGCAAATATTCTCCTCGGAATTTTTCTTCATGAAATACACTATCTCCTCCCGAATCCTGTCCACTATCGGAATGACACGCTGCTTATCGCCCTTGCCGCGTATCTTGACCAGACGCATGTCCCGTCCGAAATCATCGGTGTTCATCCCCACAAGCTCCGCAAGACGTATGCCCAGGGCATAAAAAAGCAGAACAATCATCCTGTCGCGGCGCACCCTGTACGTCGCATCGCGCGGCACTGCAAACAGCCGGTGCAGCACAGCCTCCGCTTTCGAGGCCTCCACATACGCAGGCAGCGGCCGCGGAGCTCTGAGCGTGCCCACCCGAGCCATGAAGTCATTGTCCACAATGCCTTTCAGACGCAGAAACCTGAAATACGAATGCAGCGAATACACGGCCCTGTTCACCGACGCTGGTGCCATATGCCCGCTGTCAACCAGATATACAATCCATTCGCGGACATCCTCCGCCACGACAGAGGCGGCATCGAACTCTTTTTCCTTCCTTTTTTTCAGAAAGAAACGGATGAACTCATCCAAATCGTGCGCATAGTTCCGGATGGTCAGCAGCGAGAATCCCTTCTCATTCCTAAGATATGCAATCCACTCATCCATAATCAACGCATTTCTCCCGCAAGGGAGCGCACGACGACCGACGCGCACCCGCAGCCGAACACTGCCGGCAGATAGGAGACGGTGCCCACGTTCGATTTCTTGTTCGGCTCGTCGCACGGAACCATAGCCCCCTCATGCAGCGGCTCCGGCGAAAAGACGGCCCAGAAACCGGAGTGCACGCCCATCTTGTGCAGCCGCTTGCGCAGCATATGCGCCAGAGGGCAGTGGTGAGAGGCCGATATGTCCCGTATCTCCATAAGCGACGGGTCGGTCTTCGCTCCCGCCCCCATGGAACTCACCAGAGGATAGCCCCTGTCGAGTGCCCCCTTGATAAGAGCCGCTTTCGGCGAAAGCGTATCTATGGCATCGACCACATAATCGAACCGCGCGCTGTCGAGCAGCTCGTATGTCAGTTCATCGCGTATGTAACGGCTTACCACCGTAAGTTCTATCTCCGGATTTATATCGCGCAGCCGCTCGGCCAGAACATCGGCCTTCGGGCGCCCTACGGTAGAGTGAAGCGCCACCAACTGACGATTTATATTGCTGACGGATACCGTATCCGCATCGGCTATGGTCATGGCGCCGACTCCCGCACGGCATATCATCTCCGCGGCATAGGCCCCAACACCTCCCAGACCTACCACAAGCACATGCGCCCGTGCAAGACGCTCAACATTCTCCGCCCCGAGAAGCAGCTCTGTACGCTGCATCCACTCTTTCATAATATCACGCTTTTAAAATTATCGTACACAATTCTCAACAGCTCATCCTGCGGCACATTCAGCACCGAGCACGCTCGCTCGCATACGCTCTCTATACCGACCGGTGAATCATCCGTTTCCAGAAGCAGGTGCCGCAACCCTACCTCCCGCAGCGCCCCGACGGTCCTGCCGGATGCAAGGCTGCGCAGACCGACCGACAGAAAATATCCGCGCTCAACGGCTCTCCGGGCCTGCTGTCCGGAACCTACAAACCCGTGCAGCACAACGGCAGGCAGAGCGGGATAATGCCTCAGAATATCCATCACAGGCTCGAATGCGCGCACAATGTGCAGCACCACCGGTTTTTTCAGAGCGAGGGCGACATCCATCTGCCGCTCGAACACTTCGCGCTGCACGCTCCTGTCCACACCGCAAACATAGTCCAGCCCAATCTCCCCTACCGCTGCCGCCGGTTCAGAATAAAGCGAGGCAATCCACTGCCCGGCACGGCTGTCATCCGCATGCCACGGGTGCACACCGACGCTGTACGGTGCGTGACCGGCGCGGGAACCGAACCCGGCATCCGTAAAACCGTACGACCGCAGAGACAGAGCGCTGCCGTCGCAATGCGTGTGTATGTCCGTAAAAGGATATTCCATGAAGTACAAAATTACGAAAAAGAGTAGATGCAAACAAAAAATATTCCGTCCCGAAAACATGTTTCGGGACGGAATACGTATCACGGACCCACGGCGTCATCAATCGTCCGAGTCGCTGTCCGAATATGCTTTGAGCAGTTTCTCCTGGACATCGGAAGGCACCTGTTCGTAGGATGCGAACTTCATGGTGTATGTCGCGCGACCGGCGGTAAGCGAGCTGAGCGATGTGGAATAGCGGTACAGCTCGGACAGCGGCACGCGGGCTGTGAGGCGGTCGAATCCCTTGTCCGAACTCATTCCCTCAATCATGGCACGGCGGTTCTGCAAATCGCTCATCACATCACCCATCTTGTCGCTGGGCACAAGCACCTCGACGGAGTAAACAGGCTCCATAATCTTTGGCCCGGCATTGCGGAACGCCTCCTTGAAAGCGTTTCTGGCCGCCAGCTTGAACGAAATCTCGTTCGAATCCACCGGGTGCATCTTTCCGTCGTAGACCACAACGCGGATATCACGGGCATACGAACCTGTAAGCGGTCCTTCTGTCATTTTCTCCATAACGCCTTTGAGTATGGCCGGAAGGAAGCGCGCATCTATGGCTCCGCCGACAATGGAGTTGTAGAACTGCAACTTGCCGCCCCATTCCAGGTCGTACTCCTCCTTGCCCTTGATATTGACAGCAATCTCCTTGCCCGCAACCTTATATTTACCCGGTTCGGGCATACCCTCGGTGTACGGCTCTATGACGATGTGCACCTCGCCGAACTGCCCCGCGCCGCCGGACTGTTTCTTATGACGGTAGTCGGCCTGAGCCACCTTGGTTATGGTCTCCCGGTACGGGATACGCGGTGCGAAGTACTCGATTTCCATCTTGTTCTCAGACAACAGACGGTATTTCAATATATTCAGATGGTGCTCGCCCTGCCCCTGGATAATGGTCTGTTTCAACTCCTTGGAATACTCCACAATAATCGTCGGGTCCTCGTACTTGGCCTTGTTTAGAAGCTCGCCGAGTTTCTCGTCCTCGCCCGTCTTCACAGGCCGCACGGCAGCCCGGTATCTCGGTTCGGGGAACAGTATAGGCTCGACACTCAGCACAGATGACGAAGCGCAGAGCGTATCGGAAGTGCGTGTTGCTTTGAGCTTAACGGTGCAGCCTATATCGCCCGCCTCCATCTCGGAAACCTTGATTCGGTTCTTTCCGGCGACGGCGAATATCTGGGATATTTTCTCGCGGTTGCCGGTCCGGGCATTGACAAGCTCCATGCCTTCCGTGAGACGGCCGCGCAGCAGACGGAAATAACTGATTTCGCCCAAATGCGGTTCCAGCGCGCTCTTGAATACGAACAGCACTGTCGGCTCGTCGCCCGATGCGGATATTTCAGTACCGTTCTCGGCAAGGAACTTGGGTGCGGAGGCCGGTCCCGGCGCAACGTTTATTATGAACTCCATAAGTCGTTTGGTGCCCACGTCGCGTTTGCCCGACGTACAGAATATCGGCATCAAATCGCGTTTGGCAAGACCGATTTTAAGACCGCTGCGCATCTGGTCCTGCGTGAGAGTCCCCTTGTCGAAGTACAGCTCCATGAGCGATTCGTCATTCTCGGCGGCGGCCTCTACCAGCAGGCGGTTCAGCTCCGCGGCGGTCTCCATCTGGTCGGCCGGTATATCGAGTTCCTCGCGGGTTCCGTTCTCGTCCTTGAACCGATACATCTTCATCATCAGCACGTCGATGAAGCAATCGAATCCGGGGCCCGGATTCACCGGATACTGCACTATCACAGGCGTGACCTGCGAGGCGGCACGGATACTCTCTATGGTGCTCTCCCACGAAGCCTTCTCCGAATCGAGCTGATTGACAACGCCTATAATCGGTTTTGCCAGACGGCGCGCATAACGGGCCTGAATCTCGCTTCCGGCCTCGAATCCGTTCTGGGCATTGAAAAGCATCACTCCGACATCGGCAACCTTGAACGCCGAGAACAGCCCGCCGCAGAAATCGTCCGAACCCGGAGTATCTATTATGTTGAGTTTGCGCTCCATGAATTCCGTAAACAGTATGGTGGAATAGATGGAACGCTTGTACTGGTGTTCCAAATCGGTATTGTCGGAAAGAGTGTTCTCCGCTTCGATACTGCCCCTGCGCTCGATTACCTTGCCCTCGAAAGCCATCGCCTCGGCAAGTGTGGTTTTCCCGGAGCCGGGCGCTCCGATAAGAACGATGTTCTTAATCTGATTTGTCTTGTAAGTTTTCATATTCCAACAGTAGTTTTAGTGTAGTTTTTCAGTAGTGCGCCACGACCTGAGGCCGAATAGCACGGGATTAAAGTTATAAAAAATTTTTCTGACACTGCACAATTATTTTTCTCATTTTTTCACCCGAGGCAATAAAAAAGCATGCGCCCGATTTTTCAGCGGACCGAGTGCGGCTTTTTGAGATATATTTCATATCTTTGAAAGATTGATTGAAAACCGCTGAATAATTTTTCTATAAAAATCATACCTATTATGAACCTTAAAAGATTTCTTTTGTTATCTGCCGCGGCCATGACGCTGACCGGCAGCGCCTTCGCAGGCAAACCCGTAAGAGTAATGAGTTACAATGTACGCAACTGCAAGGGCATGGACAACGTCCAGGATTACCAGAGAGTGGCCGATGTCATAAACTCCGTTAATCCGTTCGTCGTGGGAGTGCAGGAGCTCGACAGCATGACCAGCCGCTATCCCGATGCAGACGTTCTGGGCATTCTGGCTGAAAAGACGGGCATGTATCCCGTTTACTCGCCATCGATAGTGTACCGCGGAGGAAAATACGGCCACGGCATGCTCTCCAAGGAAAAGCCTCTCTCCTACCGCACGCTGCCGCTGCCGTGCCGCAGCGAGCCGCGCAGCCTGCTTATTGTCGAGTTCAAGGACTTCTACTATTGCAGCACGCATCTGTCGCTGCACAAAGCCGACAGAATAAAGAGTGTCGACATTATAGTCAAAGAAATGGGCGAACAGAAAAAACCCGTACTCCTCTGCGGCGACCTCAATGCCAATCCAGACGAGGAATCGATGGAGTATCTGACAAAATATTTCACTCCGCTGAGCGATATGACAAAGTTCACATTCCCCGCCTCCGAGCCGGACGAATGTATCGACTATATACTTATATATAATAAAGGAGGTAAACAGAAGTTCACCATTGTGGACAACTGCGTCGTCGACGCTCCGGTTCAGTCCGACCACCGTCCGATATACGTCGACGTAAAACTGAAATAGCGACATGTCCGCTCATCGAATATTCCGCCGCCTGTCCGCCGTGCTTTTTCCGTTTCTCACATTATGCGCCGCATGCGGCAGCACGACGGACGAGGCGAAAGACTCGATTGACGTACAGACCGCCACACTGGACCTGCCCTCACAGAAGACAAGCCGCACTGTCGACATCTCGGCTTCCGGACTTTGGACCGTCTCGTGCAGCTCGCACTGGTGCAAGGCCGTGAAGTCATCCCCAAGCACTCTGCTCGTAATTGCGGAGCAGAACGCGGACCGGCAGACACGTACTGCATTCATATCGGTGCAATGCGGAAAGGCTGCCGCCGAAATCACTGTCAGCCAGCAGGCCGGAAGCGCCTCGCTGTCCGTAACGCCTTCCGAGTTTCTCGTCGATGCAGCACCTTCGCAGTGCACGCTGTCGATAAGCTCGAATACCCATTGGAGCCTCTCCTGCCCGGAAGAGTGGATAGCCATAACACCCGCAGAAGGTGACGGCGACGGACAGGCGACGATAAACTGCGGACAGAACCACAGCGACAGGATTCGCACTGCGGTCATAACAGCGGAGTATACCGGACAGACTGCCGGCGAGACATCCAGTATAACCGCACAGCTGAGTCAACGGGCCGTTTTGCCGCATATTTCGCTCTCCGAAAGAATTGTCGGGTTCGACAACCTGCCATCAAGCCGGACTCTGACGCTCGACGTAACGGGCGAGTGGTCGGTACAGGTACCTGACAACTGTCCGTGGCTCTCCGTATCGCCGCAAAGCGGAATTTCCGGAAGACACGAAATAGAAATATCGGTAACGGAAAACAAAAGCAAGACTCAGTCCCGTACCGCTTCGCTCAGGTTCAATGCCCCGGGCTCCAAGTTCGCCATTCTCGACATAACGCAATCTACGGCGCCAGGTATTGATTTCACGGTCAGTCTTATGGACTACAACACGCACAACTGTATCGGAACAGACAACATATACGACGCCCTCCGCATATACAAGGTGCTGTCAGCCTACTCGCCCGACTGCATAGCCGTGCAGGAGACAGACTCCGTAACGCAGCGGCCTGAGACCAAAGGCAGATACGTGCTGGGAGAAATCGCCCGCAACATGCGAATGGAAGCAGTATTTTATCCGACTCTGGACTCTTACCGTTCGGGGAAATACGGCATCGGCATGCTATCCAAGGAAAAACCGCTCTCCTGCCGTGGCGCGAAGATACCGTACACAAGCGAGCAGCGCGGAGTCCTCGCTGTGGAGTTCGGAGATTTCTGGTATCTGTGCACACATTTCGATGCCGGAGAGGAGCAGCGGCTGCAAGCGGCAGAACAGATTACCGAAATGGCCGCTGAACTGTCGTCCGAAAAGCCCGTATTTCTGGCAGGAGATTTCAATGCACGGCCTTCCGAGAAGTGCATCTCATATCTTCGTCAGCACTTCACGGCGCTAAACGACACGGACCTTCCGACAGCCGGATATGCAAACGGGAGTTCCAGCACGAAGTGCATCGACTACATATTCTTGTACAACCGCGTGGGCGGAAAAGAGATAAATCATCAAATAATAAAACGCGAAATAGTGGATACGCCTTTGTCCAGAACGGCATCCGACCACTTTCCGCTATTCGTCAGAATACGCATAACAGAATAAACAGAAACATGACAACGAAACTGAAAATATTCATGGCCATATGCGCCTGCATACTGACCATGTCATGCAACAACAACGACAATGAACCGGCAGCCAGCATATCGGCAGCGGAGGAGACGATAACATTCTCCGGCGAAAAGGGCAGCCGAAGCGTGAACGTCACGGCCAGCGGAAACTGGACCGCAAGCTGCGAGGCAGCATGGTGCAAAGCGGTAAAAGCCGGCACTTCCGTAATCATCTCAGTGGACAGAAACGACGGCGACGACATACGCCAGGCTCTCGTATCGCTCGTATGCGGTCAGGCTGCCGCATTTGTCAGCGTAGAACAGGGAGTAGCAGAATCGCAGGTATCCGTGTCCGAAAAAGAGATAATCCTCGACGCATCGGCAACCAGAGCCTCATTCTCAGTCTCGGCCGATACACCGTGGGAAATAAGCGTTCCGCAAGACACCGACTGGTTGTCCGTATCTCCTGCAAATGGGGATTCAGATGCAGATATAGAAGTCACTCTTGCGGCAAATGAGAACACCAGCGCAAGGCAGAGTACACTGACGCTTTCTTACACTGACAAGGCTTCCGGCAAGAAAAAGGACATAACCGTCGACATCATGCAGCGGGCAGCACGGGCAAACATATCACTATCGCAGAGCATATTGGAGATTCCGCATCATCAAAGTCAGCAGACAGTGACACTCTCCGCAACGGGCAGGTGGTCGGCAAAGATAACCGAAGGCAACGACTGGATAGAGATAACGCCTTCGGAAGGCACTTCGGGAGAGCACACCATCACCGTGACAGCCGCAGAGAATACGAACCACAGCCTGCGGGCAGCTGCCGTGCGGTTCTCAGGCGAGGAGAACAAATTCGCAACGCTGCGCATAATACAGGACAGCATGCCGCTTATTCGGGATACCGTGCGGTTCATGTCATACAACCAGCATTACGGCTTCGGCCTGGACAACCGCATCGACTACGCTCGTTTCGCAGAGGTGATAACCAATTGCAATCCCGAATTCGTAGCAGTACAGGAACTGGACAGCATCACGACGCGCTCCCACAGAGTATACCAGCTCAGCAGACTCGCGGAACTTACCGGAATGATTGGCACATATTGCCCCACAATCGACTACCAGGGCGGCAAATACGGTATCGGAATACTATCACGTCAGAAACCTATATCGGTCCGCAGCATACCGCTTCCCGTTTCCGGCGAGGCCCGGCGAATCGTGGTGGCGGAATTCGAAAACTATGTTTTCGGATGCACGCATTTCCCGCTCGAAACATCGGAACGTCTGACGGCAGCCAGAGTTGTCACCGAGTTCATCGAGGCTCTGGGAACGGAAAAACCGGTGGTAATAGGCGGAGACTTCAACGCCCTGCCATCGGAAAGTTCAATGGCAAGAATGAGACAGAACTTCATGATGCTGAATGAAGCATCGGAACGTACATTCCCCGCCGACGAGCCGACCATTACGATAGATTATCTTTACATGTACAAGAACGCTGCGGCAGGCAAGGTAATAGGCTGCGGTGTGATAGATGAAAAGGTAGCGTCGGACCACAGGCCGGTCTGGGCGGAAGTAGTATTCACCAGATAATCGAATCCTGAATCCGATAAAAACGTCGATCCGATTACAGGGCGAGAATATTCTCGCCCTGTAATATTTCCGTACTTCCTGTCCTGCGGCATTTCTACAAATCCGGTTCCGCAGCTCCGTACCGCCGAAGTACTGTCGCAAAGCATTACAAACCATACAACTTTACGCAGCTGCATACCAAACCATTGCGGCATTCGGATTTCGATGACTCCGTAGCAGGCCGCATTATACGGTTACACACCTGTATCAGTTACAAATAAATACGCACGCAACTATCAAAACGCGCGGCGTGCGGCCCGTCCTGCTTTCCGGGACATCCGGAACTCATATTTGTCCACAGCCTTCTGATGCGTTCTCATCGGAATAGCCAAACCGAAATACAGATTGGTGGACTTGCTGTTCAAAGGTACCGTTACCCCGTTTATACGTCCGTAGCGGAATGCCATGTAATCCATACCCAGGAACAAGTTTATCCAGCATGCGTCGAAATTCAGCGCCGCACCGACAACACCCAGCTTATTATTCACAAGCGAGTGGCTGACGGAGAATCCGAACCATTTGGCAGGCCGGAAGTTCACCGATGCCGTCAGCTCCGTGGTAGTATATGCAGGTGCGAAACGGGTTGAAGAGAGCAGTCCGAAACTTATCCTGTCTCTGAGAATATTATACTCGGCACCTATATTGAGCGTAGTGTTCAAACGGCGCGAATACCCCGTATCATACATATATTCAATCTCCTGAAACTCTTTCGTATATTCGACTGCGAACTCCTCCTTGTCCATATCGTATCCGAGATACTCGAACTTGCAGTCGAACGTACTGGTTTTAACGGCGGTTCTATTACTCCACCGTATGAAGCCCAAATCCACAACTGCGGCAGAGACTCTCAGCCTGTCGTGCAGCAGGTGCACATTGACACCCAAATCGACCGCCCCGCCTATGTTTCCGACACCGCCGTATTTAAAATTACTGTTCTTCAACATCTCCACAGGGTCCAGACCCGCAATATTTCCGCGGACACGGCCGCTGAACGAACCGGATATTTTCTCCGGCGAACACTGCAATGCCAGATAGTCGAAATCCGTTTTCGCCTGCGCAAGCCCTACCAGAGCTTTCACCTTGAATCCGAAATCCACCACATCCTTCAATACCGGGAACGAGAAGCCCAGACCCAACTCCGAATAGGCATCGGCATACACCGACATGCGCTTCAAGTCATAGTTTCCGGCCGAAGCGGTTTTCAGAAAACGGAATACATCCTTAGGAAGATTCACACCGCCTATGACACGAATGTTCCAGCCGAAATTCCAGTAATACCTGCGGGCATGATTGCCGAAACCGACTATATTGACCCGCGTATCGACATCCAGAAAATTATCATTCGACAGACGGCGCAGGAATTTGTCCGTACTCACGCTCCCGTGCATGAACGAAACCAAACGGCCGTTGTCCGGATAAAGAAAATTACTAAGGCACAGGAAATTCGAATTTTCGGAAATATTCAGGCCTCCCAAAACAGGAATCTCGACATAACCGCGACGCGGCGCAAGCGCAGGGTTCATATCGGTACGCATCCGTGCTCCCGACATGAAATACGATGTTTTGAGCTGTGCAGCAGCTGTTGCAGATAAAAAAACCGTAAAAAATAATATGGTCAGAACTCTTTTCATAACGTCATTGTCTTCTCTTCCTGGTTGGATTATAATTTATCTATGTCGACCGATATCCTGCGCGCCTCGGCGTAACCGCCAATCTCTATATATTGTTCCGGACGCAGACCCGAAACAGACGCCGACGTACCGCAGACACTGAGATGCAGTCTCTTGGCCCACACAAGATGATCCAGATTTCCATCCCGCATTTTAAGTTCAGCCGATATTACCGACACTTTCTCGCGGCCGTCCTTCCCGGCATCGTATCCATCCAGCGAACCTTTGAGAGAGAAATCAACACCGTCGACCGCATCGCCGTTGTCATCAGTAAGCTCCGCCGACAGTTCCAATGCAAGCGGCACGGTGGAGTGAACCTCCAAACAGAGTTTTACCGACTCCACTTTGATGCCCTTGTCCAGAATATCGTCGAAAAGGCCGTCCAGCTTCAAATCCTCGGAGTATGCGATTCTGGTTGTCGAATCTAACCTAAGCGGCACATCGACACTGTAATCCACATCGAAAACATAATCGCGGTCGAGATAGATGCAGTGCGTCCGGCTGTCATCAAGCGACATCTGCAAGTCGACATCTATTGCAGAGGGCAGATTGCGCAGCAAATCGAGAAGTTCCGGAGCACGGTACGTGTCGTAACCAGCCATAGCAGCGTCCTGCAACGGAGTGATGAAGATACGGGTCAGTGCGGCGCCGCTGTCATCAGCTCCGGCGATAAGGACATTACGCACCGACACATCGTTCATCGGCTTTCCGTCACGGTCCTTAGGATGCAGTACGACATCGCCCCTAAGAGCAATACCCAGCGGATTGGTAATCGAAAGCCTCAGACTCGGATCTACGACACCGATCGAGACATCAGACAGTTTGTCAGTCAAATCGCTCAAATCGACACTCGGGGATTTCACATAATCCTTCAAATCCAAATCCACGCGGCCTTCGAATTTGACGACCTTGATATCGGGCACCGAAATCACCGGAGTCAGCATGACATCCCCGCTGAGTCCGTCTATGACCTCTCCGTCGACAGTACGCACGGTTCCGACAACGGAGATTTCATCATCGATACTGATATATCCATCCTTGACCGGCAGATTTTTCAGTCCCGCTATCTCGAATTCGGCTATCTCCACCATTCCGCTGCGGGCGGCGATACGCCTTTTGTCAATCCGAACAGAACTACCCTCCACATCCGGACCGGAAATCAGCAGCATATCCGGCAGCGAGACAGTAAGATTCTCCACATACACCTCATCCACCGGCGAATCGGAGACTGATATTTTCACTTGTGCCAGCACCTTGTCTCCGGCCACCGACTCGATATACAGGCGGTCGATACTCTTTATCTCGCCAGGTATCTTCATCGAGTAGTCGAATCTCTCCGTCACATCTATGTCCGAAGATATGCTTCCGAGAACAAATACGCAACCCGCACGGTCTATGTTAAGTTCCATTGCTCCGACACGGACGTCACAGGTCCGCCGTCCGAGTGCACCGGCAATATCCGACAGACGGTAAATTCCCGACGGAACGGTATGCGAAACATTTATCTTCAACTTTTCGCTCAGGGACATGACACCATCGTCGACATCGCCGTGTGCCGAACCTCTGAGATTTATCCCGACAAGCGACAGGTCCACGCCCCGTTCGAGTTCCGACATAGGCACAGAAAGAACATTGCCGGACAAGATATATGGCGACTGTTCGAACATCAGCACCTGAGGCAGTGCGACATTCACTTTGAAATCAGCCCCCTCGAACGGCAAATCGAGCGGCGAGGCCTTGACATTGAAGGTATTCTTTCCGGACAGCGCCACATAGTCTATGCGTTTTATGTCTGACGATATTCCGGATATGTCGTAACTAAACTCACGCTCGGAATCCTCGACCGAGAAATGAAAATCCTTAGTCGCCACGACAGCGTCCCTGAATACCGGTTTTATCTCCATTCCGAGCTGCGGCCCCTGTCCGGCAGCAACCGTTCCGGACTTGGTTTTCATCTCGAAATTAAAGTCGTAGCTTATCTCGTCCTTCACGGAAAGCACTCCGTTCTGTACCGAAGACGGCTGCAACTCGACATATTTCATATATAAATCGACCTTCACAGGCTGCGACGCGGACAACGAATAGTCCTTCAACTGAAATACATTGAAGGTCGAACTTGACGCCCCCTTGCTCAGAGTAGCCTTGCCACCGTAATCTTCGGCCAATCCAAGCTCGTATCCTGCCGGGAAGTTAACGGTAAGCGACTTTATCGTTCCGCCGGCATAAACCGGAGACAGATTTCCAACTTCGAGATAAAACGAGACCAGCGAACCGGCTTCCGTAGCACCGAATTCGACACGCTGCACATAAGACACCTCATCCGCAAGCTCCGCCTTCACATTTATAACGGAATTATCCTTCACGCTCAGCGTCAGACCGGGTACCAAACCTGCATTTACAGACATCCCGGCTCCATAACCATCGGGCAATCCCACCTTCGAAGCAACCTTCACATCCTCCATATCGATGGATTTTGCCATGTCGAAATCCGGAATATCGACATCGAACGACGAGCGCACCTCATTCATCCTCACATACGCAGGCAACTCTATATCCTCAGCGGACAAATGCAGTCTGCGGGATTCCAGCTCAGGGACAAGGTCTGTGATGGGGTCAATCACCAAATCTTCAATCTTCGCAGTCACGCTGTCTCCGTAACTGAGATGGTAAACTCCGTCATCGCCTACGGTCAGATAATCTCCGGCATTATCGCCCAGAAGCAAGTCTATGGTCTGCCGGGAGCGAGCCAGGATAGGCGCTACAATACCCTCCGGGGCAAGTGTAACCTCTTTGGAAATATCATCTATACTGTCCAAATCATAATCCTTATCCACGCAGGAACTGAAAAACGCCGTACACAACACAACAATACCGGCCGCCGTCACATACTTGTAAACAATCTTTTTCTTCATAGGCTTCTTCTTTCGGGCTTTTATCCATAACTGTCAAAACACAATACTCAGAATACCGTCGCAAAGATAAATATTTTTAAATTATATAATAATACATACAATTTATTATATATATTTTCGCACTACGCAACGTCTCGATTCTCCACAGCATCCGCCATTCATCGGTCCTTATCTTCCTTACAGGAAGACTGTCCAGACACAAGCGGCATAACAACGTACATACGACAACCCACGCAGCACTGCATGCAGTGTCGCCTTAGTCTGAAACAACAAATATTCGGGAACGGAAATCCGAATCCGACCACCCTACTTGGACGAGAAGAAACGTTTTTTTGGACGGGCCGGCTCCTCAGGCTTAATCTGACGCAACAAGGCTATCTTAAAATGCTCGGGAGCAATATCTCTCTGAATGAAACCGTTGTGCGCTATCGACAAACCTCCCGTCTCCTCCGACACCACAAGAATCACTGCATCGGACATCTCGCTCATACCCAGCGCTGCACGATGTCTCATACCATATGATTTCGGCACGAGCGACTGTGTAGACGGCAATACGCAACGGGCGGCAACCACGCGGTTGTCCCGGATTACTACGGCACCGTCATGGAGCGGCGAATTTTTAAAGAACAGATTTTTCAGCAACGATTTCGACGTCACTGCGTCTATACGTATCCCCGTATCGGAGATAAGCGACATATCGCTCTGCTGCTGAATGACAAGAAGCGCCCCCGTCTTGCTGTTGGCCATATCCAGACATGCATCCACTATCGGATTGACATCCAGCGTCACAGACTTTTGTCTCGATCCTATCAGACGCGACAGAATAGTACCGTGCGAATGGCTTTTCAGACCTATCGTTTGAAGGAACTGACGGATTTCCGGCTGAAAAATCACAAGCATCGCGATAACTCCGACCCCGATTATATTGCCAAGAATCGTGGACAGAAGCTCCATATTCAACGCATTGGTTATAATCCATATGAAATAGATTATTATAATGCCGTTGATAATATTCATGGCATTGGTACCGCGAGCCATCCGATATACGTAGTACATCAGAAGAGCCACTGCAACAATGTCGATAACATCTATTACCGTTATATGGATTATTCCCATCGATACTGTTTTTGATACACTCCGGAAAAAGTTCATGCAGCAGAGTCCGCTTGCCGGACCATACCGCAGTCTCTGCCGGGTGAAAGTTTAGCCACGTGCAAAGATATGAATAAGCGCGGGTAAAAGCAAGCGAACTCGGCTTTTGCAGAGTGGAGTTCTTCTCTGCCTTAAAAAAACACACTAAAATATCCGCTTCATGATTACATGATGCGTGTCGTAGTCTCTAACTTGTCCGTCATACTTTTCCGGCAGAAACCAGTTGCAAAAAGAACAGGCCTCCCTTATGATAAGGGAGGCCTGTCTCTCTTTGCGGACAAAATTTATTTTGTAGTCTTGTCGTCTTTCTTCATCATATCGTATGCCACCGGAGTTGCAACGAACACCGAAGAATAAGTACCTACGATAATACCGAACAACAGTGCGAAAACGAAACCGCGAATCGTCGCGCCGCCAAGGATGAATATGGCAAGCAACGTAACGATAGTGGTACCCGAAGTATTTATCGTACGCGACAGGGTCGAATTGACAGCATGATTGATGTTGTCTCTTACGCTGCGTTTCGGATAAAGCGTCTGGAACTCGCGGATACGGTCGAAAATCACCACCGTGTCGTTAATCGAATAACCGATAATAGTCAGAATTGCAGCAATGAACGACTGGTCAACCTCCATGGTGAACGGCAGCAGGCCGTAGAATATGGAGAACAGACCGCAAATCAGAAGTGCATTGTGCGTCAGAGAAACGACGGCACCTACACCCCACTGCCACTTCTTAAAGCGGACGATGATGTAAAGCGCAATGGCCAGAAGACTGAACAGAACGGCGATAATCGAGTTCACCTTTATGTCGTGAGCCACGCTCGGGCCGACCTTGTCAGCCTGAATTATACCGTAGGCCACATCCTGCGTACTGGTGAACTGGTCGAGCGTAAGCGAAGTGGCGAACAGAGGATTGAGAGCCTGATGCAGCAGCGCATCTACCTCGGAAGTAGCCTCGTCGCTCTGGTCGTCGTACTTGTACTGCGTAACGATACGTTTCTGGTTCTCGCTGCCGTACTGTTTCACCTCGAAGCTCTCGTCGCTGCCTTCGAATACGGTACCCAACGCCTCGCGGACCTCATCATCGCTTACTTTCTGGTCGAAATGAATCACATATGCCCTACCGCCGGAGAAATCCACACCGTAGTTGAAACCGCGAACCGCAATTGAAATAACGGTAAGTGCGATAAGGGTTCCGGAGATGATATAAGCAATCTTGCGTTTGCCGATGAAATCGAAGTTGGTATTGTCGAGCAGGTTCTCGCTCCACTTTCTGGAAAACTTGACGTTCTTTCCCTTTTCCACCAGGGCGAACAGAATCAGACGGGTAATGAAAATCGCACAGAAAAGCGAAGTCACGATACCTATTATAAGAGTGGTAGCGAATCCCTGTACCGGACCTGTTCCGAATACGAAGAGCACGATACCTGTAATGATTGTCGTGATATTACCGTCAAGGATTGCGGAATACGCATTGCGGAAACCATCCGCCAGGGCAAGGCCGAGACCTTTGCCGGCACGCAACTCCTCCTTGGTTCGTTCATAGATGATGACGTTGGCATCCACAGCCATACCCATCGAGAGGACTATACCGGCGATACCCGGCAGCGTCAGAACGGCGCCGAAGCTGACCAGAACTCCGAACAGGAAGAAGAGGTTGGCAATGAGAGCGACGTTGGCCACCCAGCCGGCCGTATTATAATAAAGGCCCATGTACAGGAGCACAAGCACGAATGCTATCACGAACGAAAGGATACCTGCCTGAATCGAATCGGCACCCAGCGACGGGCCGACGATAGCCTCCTGGGTAATGCGAGCCGGAGCAGGAAGTTTACCGGATTTGAGCACGTTGGCAAGGTCCTTTGCCTCCTGAATAGTGAAGTTGCCGGAGATTTCCGAACGTCCGCCGGTAATCTCGCTCTTGACAACGGGTGCGGAATATACGTAACCGTCCAGAACGATTGCGATGCACGAATTGATATTGTCGGCAGTCAGACGCGCCCATGCTCTGGCACCGGTACCGTTCATCACCATGTCAACCTTGGCGGAAGAACCGTGCTCGGCATACGTCTCCGTAGCGTCGGTAACGACACCTCCGTCGAGAGGAGCCTTGCCGTCACGCGTATTGGCCTTGATTGCATAGAGCTGGAACTGAGTCTCGGCAGCGTCGACAGGCTTGATACCCCACATGAGTTTGATATCGCGCGGCATGAGAGCCTTCACCTGCGGCATCGACAGATATTTGTTTACGACAGCCGTATCGTATGCCATGGCGGTACCTACCACCGGACCGTCGTAAATCTCTCCATTGGGAGCCACGAGCGGCTGCAACTTGGTAAAGAGCGGATACACAGCCTCAATCTCGGCCTCGCTCATACCTGTACCAGCGGCATCGTCGACAGCGATTCCCGCAAGTTCGTCATCGATAATCGTCTCTGCGACGGCAGCAGCCTCGGTCACGGTATCGCCCATCAGCTTGTTGTACTGCGCAATCTCGGCATTGGCCTGTTCCAGAATAGGATAAATGTCCTTGTTGGAATACGTTGCCCAGAATTCGAGCGATGCTGTACCCTGCAACAGTTTGCGGACACGCTCCGGCTCCTTGACACCCGGCAGCTCGACCAGAATACGTCCGGTAGTACCGATTCTCTGGATATTGGGCTGCGTCACACCGAAACGGTCGATACGGTTGCGCAGAACGTTGAACGAATTGGAGATAGCTCCGTCCGCCTCGTCGCGCAACACCTTTATGACTTCATCGTTGCTGCTCGAAGGCTGGATTTTCTCTTTAAGTGCGGGAGTGTTGAAGATGAACGCCAGCGGCGCATCGGAACTCAGCTCCTTGTAAGACTTGGCAAACAGCGTGATGAAGTCGTCGGTGCTGTTCTTGGAAGCCTCACGGGCCTGAGCGAGAGCCTGATTAAACACAGGGTCCTTGCTGTCGTTGGACAGTGCGCGAACGACATCCTCGACAGAGATTTCGAGCATCACGTTCATACCGCCTTTCAGGTCGAGACCCAGATTAATCTCTTTCTCCTTGCACTCCTTGTAGTTGAACTTGATGAATCCAAGATTGTAGACCGTCTGCGACTTCATCGAGTCAAGATAGGCCTGCTCCTTTTCGGGTTGCAGCTTGGAATCGAAAGCGGCAGCATATCTGGCCGCCTTTTTCTCGACGTTCCGCGTAACGAAACTGAACGAGAGCTGATAAGCACAGGCAATTGCTAAAAGAATTGTCAGTAGTTTAAGTGCGCCTTTGTTTTGCATCGTTTGTATTTTTATTTGTTTTCAATTTGTTTTCCAAACGGATAGCTCCACCGAGCCGATAGAGCGCAAAATTACATTTTTTTATCTTATATGCAATAAAATAGTCCAAAAAAAAGCGACCGCCAATGACAGACAGCCGCTTTTTCATTCAAATCAACGGATAGTGGAAGCTTATTTCACTTCCTCGAATTCGACATCCGTAACGCCGCCGTCGGAAGAATCCTGACCGGATGCCTGCTGACCGGCAGCACCGCCCTGTGCCTGGGATGCGCCCTGCGCCTGCTGGCCGGCAGCGTAAATATCCTGGCTGGCAGCCTGCCATGCACTGTTCAGCTCGGCTGTGTACTTATCTATATCCGCGAGGTTGGCGCTCTTGTGAGCCTCTTTGAGCGAAGCGAGTGCGCCCTCGATAGCGCTCTTCTTGTCTGCCGGAATCTTGTCTCCGTACTCTTTAAGCTGCTTCTCGGTAGAGAAAATCATCGAGTCTGCGGCATTGACCTTGTCCACTCTCTCACGCTCCTCCTTATCCTTGGCTTCGTTGGCCTTGGCCTCGTCGCGCATGCGCTGAATCTCCTGCTCGGTAAGACCGCTCGAAGCCTCGATACGAATCTTCTGCTCCTTGCCCGTGCCTTTATCCTTGGCCGACACATTCAATATACCGTTGGCATCTATGTCGAACGTAACCTCTATCTGCGGCACTCCGCGCGGCGCGGCAGGTATTCCGTCGAGATGGAAACGGCCTATGCTCTTGTTGTCGCGCGCCATGGGACGCTCGCCCTGGCATACGTTTATCTCAACCGAAGGCTGGTTGTCGGCTGCGGTAGAGAATGTCTCGCTCTTGCGGGTAGGAATCGTGGTGTTGGCGTCGATAAGACGGGTGAACACTCCGCCCAGAGTCTCGATACCGAGAGACAGCGGAGTTACATCGAGCAGAAGCACGTCCTTGACCTCGCCGGTAAGCACACCTCCCTGGATGGCGGCGCCGATAGCGACAACCTCGTCCGGATTGACTCCCTTGTTGGGCGCCTTGCCGAAAATCTCCTCCACGATTTTCTGAATCGCAGGAATACGGGTCGAACCGCCCACGAGAATAACCTCATCTATCTGCGATGCGGTCAGTCCGGCGTCGCGGAGCGCGATTTTGCAAGGTTCGGCCGTAGCGCGGATAAGTCTGTCGGACAGCTGCTCGAATTTGGCTCTCGTAAGAGTCACGACAAGGTGCTGCGGGATTCCGTTGACCGGCATGATATACGGCAGGTTGATTTCGGTGGATGTAGTGCTGGAAAGCTCGATTTTGGCCTTCTCGGCAGCCTCTTTCAGACGCTGCAACGCCATCGGATCCTGACGCAGGTCGACTCCGTGCTGGCTCTTGAACTCCTCGGCGAGGAAATCTATTATCACATGGTCGAAGTCGTCGCCGCCAAGATGCGTATCTCCGTTGGTAGACTTAACCTCGAACACCCCGTCTCCCAATTCGAGAATCGAGATATCGAACGTTCCGCCGCCCAGGTCGTACACAGCCACCTTCATATCCTTGTTCTTCTTGTCCAGACCGTAAGCCAGAGCGGCTGCCGTAGGCTCGTTGATGATACGGCGCACTTTCAGACCGGCGATCTCGCCCGCCTCCTTGGTGGCCTGACGCTGCGAGTCGGAGAAATATGCCGGTACGGTGATGACCGCTTCCGAAACCTCGGTACCCAGATAGTCCTCGGCGGTCTTCTTCATCTTCTGCAAAATGACGGCTGAAATCTCCTGCGGAGTATAAAGACGTCCGTCGATATCCACCCGCGGAGT
>CAYXGF010000020.1:0-28695 GCA_964464465.1 uncultured Alistipes sp.
TATCCGGAGGCGATGGCTCAGGCAGCTGGTTACAAGATCTGTTTCGACAGCAACTCGACGGATGCGCAGACCGTAGTAATAAACACATGCGGATTTATCGCGGACGCCAAACAGGAGAGTATTGACACGATACTCGAAGCCGCCGAAGCTAAGAAACGCGGACAGATAGAGCATCTGTTCGTATTCGGCTGTCTGAGCGAACGGTATGCCGATGAGCTGCGGGCCGAGATTCCCGAGGTGGACGAATATTTCGGGGCCAGAGGCATGGATGACGTATTCCGCGTCCTTGGAATGGAGTCGGCCTCCTGTCCCGATACGGCGCGGGTGCTGTCCACTCCGTCCCACTATGCGTATCTCAAAATATCGGAAGGGTGCGACCGCCGGTGCGGTTACTGCGCCATACCTCTAATCCGCGGACCGCATCGCTCGGTTCCGATTGAAAAACTTGTCGCCGAGGCCGAGAATCTGGCCGCCGCCGGCGTCAGGGAGCTGATGGTGATAGCGCAGGATACGACATATTACGGTGTGGACATTTACGGCCGCAGGGCTCTGGCCGACCTTCTGCGCCGTCTGTGCCGTGTGGAGGGAATAGAGTGGATAAGGCTGCACTATGCTTATCCCGCGTCCTTTCCGCAGGATGTGATAGATGCGATGCGCGACGAACCCAAAATATGCAAATATCTCGATATACCTCTGCAACACATATCCGACTCGCAGCTCAGGTCGATGAAACGCTCCATAGACCGGAAGGGCACCGAGCAGCTCATCGGAAGACTCAGGGAGCAGATTCCGTCGCTGGCCATCCGCACCACCATGCTGGTCGGGTATCCGGGCGAAACGGACGGTGATTTCGCACAGCTCGAAGAGTTCGTGCGGCAGGCGCGCTTCGAGAGACTCGGCGTATTCACGTACAGCGAGGAGGAGGGTACATACTCGGCTCTGAGGCTGTCGGACGATGTGCCCGAGCAGACGAAGCAGCAGCGCGCCGACAGGATTATGGAGATACAGAGCCGCATATCGTTCGAATACAACGCCTCGCGTATAGGTTCTGTGGAGAGGGTGATTGTAGACTCGGCCGTCGAGGGCGGCTATATCGCACGTTCGCAGTACGACTCTCCGGAGGTGGACACGGAGATTTTCATACGGACCGACAGGAGGCTTGCCCCGGGGGATTTCCGGCAGGTGAGAATAACCTCGGCCGATGAATATGACCTGCAAGCGGAACTTATCGGGGGATAAGATTTGTTTGTTCGCCGGATATTTCATATCTTTGCTCTGGACTTGCATGTGTCCTTTCAGATAAACGGTTATGACGGCAGAGATTATCATAGACAATATCAGGCGTAAGGTTCAGCGTCTTATGGACGAGAACACAGCGCTGAGAGCCGACTACGGGAAAGTGTGCGGACAGCGCGACAGGCTCAAAAGCGACAACCGTGAACTGAAACAGCGCATAGCTGTTCTGGAAAGAAGGATTTCGACTCTGGAAATAGCTTCTGCGATGGACGGCAGGTCCGACGGCGAGGGTGCCAGGGCGCATATCAACCGGCTCATGCGGGAGGTGGATAAGTGCATTGCACTGCTCGGCAGAGGAGAGCAGATATAACAAAAGCGAGAGGTCATGTCCAAACTGCCCATAACGATAAAAATCGCAGGAGGAAGCTATCCTTTCACGCTCGAAGGTAGCGCGGAGGAGATACACGACACGGAGGAGATATACCGCCGTGCCGAGAGAGAGGTGAACAGACTTTTCAACGAATACACGAAGATGTATAATCTGTTTCCGAAGGACATACTGTCGATGGTGGCTTTTTCGTTATGTATAGACAATATACGGCACAGCACGCAGCACTCGCTCGACGGGCGGGAGATGCAGCTGGCCGAGATAGACAAAAAGCTGGACGACTTCTTCTCGTCGCTCAAACGGTAAGTCAGTCCGCCGACAAGGTGCGGGAGCATGCACCTGCTAAAAAGCTCCGAAGGGTTCTTAACAAAACGACAACGGAATATACCCGCATAGATTCCTTACAGCGCCAGCGAAACTTAACATTTTTTACATTGGAGCACAGCTCTAACCGTTAAAAACAGGCCTTGACCGCAACTTCGGTAGCGGTGCATTCCTCTTCTGGGGGGATGCCGTTGGACGTTTGCGACGGACAGGAAGCTCCACACTTGACAATTCAGGAGTATTCGTCAGACCAGATATAAGGAGTCGGATGCGGGTTTTTTATAACAAAAACAACTTAAATATATAATATAAACTTAATTCAAAACAATCATGACAGGCATAATACCTATTGTAATATCCTCCCTGCTTGCAGCTTTGATTGTGGGTGCGGTTACATATCTGCTTATCAGCCGCAGCACATCGGCCAAATGCAAGGCGATGGTAAAGGAGGCCGAAGCCGAAGGCGAGATGATAAAGAAGGAGAAGATTCTTCAAGCCAAGGAAAAATTCATACAGCTCAAAAGCGAGCACGACAGGGCTGTCAACGAACGTAACCAGAAAGTGGCTCAGAGCGAACAGCGGGCCCGCCAGATGGAGAACTCCCTGCAACAGCAGCAGAAGGAGCTCGATGCCCGCAGCCGCGAGACTGCAAAACTCAAAGAGCAGCTCGATTCGCAGCTTTCCGGCATCGACAGAAAGAGAGACGAGCTTAACCGTCTTATCAAGGAGCAGAACACGCGTCTGGAACAGATAGGCGGCATGAGCAGCGACGAGGCGAAGAACATTCTTATGGAGAACATGAAGGCTGAGGCCAAGGCTCAGGCTGCGGCGTTTATCAACGACACTGTCGAGGAGGCCAAGATGAGTGCCGGCAAGGAGGCGAAGAGAATCGTCGTACAGGCCATTCAGCGGGTTGCCACGGAGACTGCCATCGAGAATGCCGTCACGGTGTTCAACATCGAGAGCGACGAAATCAAGGGCCGCATCATCGGACGCGAGGGTCGCAATATCCGCGCTTTGGAGGCTGCCACGGGAATAGAAATCATCGTGGACGACACTCCCGAGGCAATCATACTTTCGGGCTTCGACCCGGTGCGCCGTGAGGTTGCCCGTCTGGCTCTGCACCAGCTCGTTACCGACGGACGTATACATCCCGCGCGCATCGAGGAGGTGGTTGCCAAGGTACAGAAGCAAATTGAGGAGGAGATTGTCGAGGTGGGCAAACGCACCGTTATCGACCTGGGCATTCACAACATGCATCCCGAACTGATTCGTCTTATCGGCAAGATGAAATACCGTTCCTCATACGGCCAGAATCTGTTGCAGCATGCCCGTGAGACAGCCAACCTGTGCGGAATCATGGCTTCGGAACTCGGACTCAGTGCCAAGAGCGCACGCAGAGCCGGTCTGTTGCACGATATAGGCAAGGTGCCCGACGACGAACCCGAACTGCCGCACGCAATCATCGGCATGAAGCTGGCCGAAAAATACAAGGAACGTCCTGAGATATGCAATGCCATAGGCTCGCACCACGACGAGGCTGAGATGACTTCGCTCATCGCCCCCATCGTTCAGGTCTGCGACGCAATATCGGGTGCAAGACCCGGCGCAAGACGCGAGGTCGTCGAGTCGTACATCAAACGTCTCAAAGAGATGGAGGATATCGCCATGTCTTATCCGGGCGTTATGAAGACCTATGCTATTCAGGCAGGCCGCGAACTCAGGGTCATTGTCGGGGCGGACAAACTCTCCGACCAGCAGGCTGACGAGCTTTCGCACGACGTAGCCCGCCGCATTCAGGAGGAGATGACATATCCCGGACAGGTGAAAATCACCGTCATCCGCGAGACGCGCGCGGTAAGTTACGCAAAATAACAATCCGCGTACGGATACACGACTGCGGGACGCATGACCCATGTGTCCCGCATCTCTTTTGCTTAATCCGAGAACAGGCACACATACGCATTTCAAAACCACGCTGCTGTGAATTAATTTTGCAACTCTGATTCAAACACGATATTTATGAAGAATCTTCTGTTCGCCGCACTGGCATCTCTGACTCTGTCCGCCGCATACGCTCAGACTTCGGCCGACGACATCGAATCACGGGTAGCGGCCATAGAAAAAGAGACCGGACAAATCAAAAAACAGCTGTTCTCGATGCCCCGTGTCTCGGGTTATATCAATATCCCGTACGATTACACATCCACGCAGGGCGAGAAAGCCTCCTCGGGCAGTTTCAACATCAAAAGGGCCCGTCTCAAAGTCTCGGGCGACATTGCCGAGAAGTTCCAGTATTGCATGCAGGCCGAACTTGCCGGCAGTCCCAGGATTCTGGACGCATACGTGAGATACAATCTCAGGCCGTGGCTGGGATTTCAGGCGGGACAGTCCAAGACGGTATTCTCGATGGAAAACAAGGTGTATGTGCCGCTTATGCTCGAAACCATAGAATATACAGCATCTTCCAATGCCCTGGGCGGCTCGGATGATATATCCGGAGTCAAGTCCACGGGCCGCGACGTCGGCATCTCGGCATTCGGAGCCCTGTTTCACCGTGACGGATTCAACATTCTGCAATATGCCGTGGCCATATACAACGGTAGCGGAATAAACGCCGGGGACGACAACAAAAGCAAGGACTGGGCCGCAGCCGTGGATGTAAATCCGTGCCGGGAACTGGCAGTAGCTCTTTCGGCCTACTTCGGAGAGTACGGCAAGGAGCAGCGCCACAGGGAGCGATATTCTGCGGCGCTCAAATACGAAACCCGGAAACTTCTTGTCCGCTCGGAGTATCTGTACGGAAGTACCGGCAGTGCGAACGGTACTTTTGCCACGCAAGGCGGATACGTGACGCTCAGTTACTGGGTGTTGCCGTCCCTGAGACCGGTAGTGCGCTATGATGTTCTGCAACGTAACACGAGAAGCGCTCTGCTTCAAAACGAATATCTCGTGGGGTTGGATTACTGGCCTGTAAAGAAACATCTCCGCCTGCAAGCCAATTATACCTATACCGACTTCTGCTCCTCGCAGCACCGCAACAAACACAAGGTCGCCCTTATGCTGACAGCCTCGTTCTGAGGCTGTCACAGTTATAGTGGCGCACATAAATAGTTAAAGGGCCACATGATGCAGATATTTGTAATATCGTTATGATTATGTAGATGTGAAAGCCATTATATTGCACGCAACAGTGTATATTCCGCTATGCAGATAATCGTTCAATTGTTCGAAGGGTGGTGAAGTCTATTTCAGATATTCGGCGGCTCCGTAGAGTCGCGCGGGCCGCAACCCTTGCCCCGCTTGTCGCAGACTTAAAGTGTTTTAGTTTTCTCGTAAGATTGGATTGAGACTGCGAATTATAGTTTTTTCCCATTCATCAGTATATTTAGGCTCTTCCGTTAATGGAGTCCAGTCTGGTTCGCCATAGCTTATGGTATCCGAATCTGCAATCTGAAATCCTCGTTCAGTCCAGTATTTAATCGTGGCTATTGCGTAAGCGCTATCCCAATCATCAATTTCCTCGTATTCTTTAAGCCAGTAGAGAGCAATCGGAATATAATCGTCATTCCCTGTTTTTATAAGGCATTCGGCTAATCGAATAGAATTAGTCTGATTATCATTTACAGCTGCAAGATGATATAATTTTGCCGCCTGTGTCCACCTGTTAGGATATTCTTTCATATCAATATATAATATCGCAAGCCATGTCTGAGCACCATTGAAGCCAAGAGACGCTGCCTTTAAAATCGCATTAAATCCGTTTTTTGTGGGGCCGAACGGCCTCCAACATGATTCTTTATAAGCCAATAGATAGGCTGCATATGGGATGCCGGCCTCGGCCGCACGTTTGATATATTTCATATCGGGCGCTCGTGACGGCTCATATTGATACTGACTCATAAAACATCTGCCTTCAATAAACAGATGGTAAAAGGGATCTGTTTTAGAGTTTTTGCAATATTTCCATGCTTTCTCCCAAATGATTCTTTGTTCCGTCGACCATTCGTTTACAGCCGGTTTCATCCATTCAAAAAATCTGTCTCTATATAAAAAATATTCAGCCTCTTTACTTCCGGCGGCAAAACTTTTTACAGCCCATTCGCAAGAGCGATTGTAACAACCATACAACCAGTATCTCTTGACAAGATAATTCATGGCAGCGGTATCACACTTATTAGCTTTAAAAATAGCTTCTTCCAACGCCGCTTCTGATGTGTAGTCCACTAAAACAGGGAACCTTAGCAGATATATGTGCCGTGATAGTACCAGAACTACGCTACTGACAACAAGTACGGCGATGATTTTGGCAAATGATTTGGTTGTCATACTTTATTTTGTTTGTGTTCATGTTCTGCCATTTTGTGTGAAATAAAGTCACGCTCCATGTTGCATCGGGAAAAAAGAATGTAACAAATTTAGGTAATTATATACAATTTTACACTCTTGTACTGTCGGTATTCGGTTTTTAGCGGTCTGGTTATTGCGATAGGGGCCGCTCGCTTTACGGCAGCGGCCCGCACGATACTCCGTGTCGCAATCCGGGTAATGGTATTCAGATACCGGTTCGTCGAACCAGTGTTACCTCCGGACATGTTGGATAACGTCCTGGTGTAAAATTACAGTTACCTGAATTTATTTGCAACGCATAGTCCTGCATTTATCGGCTCAGGGCCGTGTGCAGTTGCTGCACGGCCTCTTCAATGCTGCCGCAGTTGCCGAGAAGCTCGATGAATTTGCTGCCGACGATAGCTCCCCGCGCATTCTCGCAGGCGGCAGAGAAGGTCGCCTTGTTCGATACGCCGAAGCCTACCATGCGCGGATTGCGCAGGTTCATGGCGTCGATGCGGTGGAAATATTCCTGTTTCGCACTGTCGAACTCTTTCTGCGAGCCTGTTGTCGAGGCCGAGGATACCATATATATGAATCCGTCGGTGTGGCTGTCGATAAGCCTTATGCGCTGCGGTTCGGTTTCGGGAGTGATGAGCATTATCATGCGCAGGTCATACTTGTCGGCTGTCGGCTTGTAGTCGGAAATGTAGTCGGCAAGCGGCAGGTCAGGAATGATGCAGCCGTCGACGCCTACTTCGCGGCAGCGGCGGCAGAATCTTTCGAAGCCGTACTGCATTATGGGGTTGAGATAACCCATCATGAGCAGCGGAACGGATACGCTGTCGCGGATGCCTTCCAGTTGTGTGAAGAGTTTTTCCAGACTCATTCCGCCGCGCAGGGCCGCAGAGGAGGCGCGTTGTATGACCTCGCCGTCAGCCATGGGGTCTGAGAACGGAATGCCTATCTCTATCATGCCGACGCCAGAGCCGGCCAGATGACGGATTATTTCGCGCGTAGAGTCGGGTGTGGGATAGCCGGCGCAGAAATATACGGAGAGTATGTCCCGCCGGTCGCTTGCCATTAAATCGTTTATTCTGTTCATATCTTTTGTTTTTGTTTTATTTCGTTTATGAATTGTCTCACAGTCTCTGGATTCTTTATGGCCGGAGAGATTTCGAAGCCGCTGTTTATGTCTACACCGGCAAGAAGAGGGTGGCGCAGCGCCTTGATGTCGGATACACTGTCCGGACGGATGCCGCCGCTCAGAAAAAACGGCGTGCCGGCGTTGTAGGCGCTGAGAATGTTCCAGTCGAAAGTACGGCCCGAACCGCCGTGCTGTGCGCATGCCGTGTCGAACAGCAGAAAGTCGCATGCGTCATGGAACTCTCCGTACTGCCGCAGGTCCCCGGCAGAGGCTATGCCCATGGCACGTATCACGCTGTATCCGCGTCGGCGAAGAGCGTGGCACAATTCGGGCGAGCCTGTGCCGTGCAGCTGTATGATGTCCAGAGAGAAACGTTCGGCCGTGGGCAGTATGTCCGCCTCGCTGCCTGATACGAATACGCCTGCCCGCCGGCACCGCACCGGCATGTAGGCCGGAAGCGCCGGCACGAAGCGTGGCGAGGCCGGATGGAATATGAATCCCATTATGTCGGCTCCGGCACTCTCTACGGCGCGTATGTTGTCCGGCTCGCGCATTCCGCATACCTTGACTAACATGCCTCTATCTCCTTGATTAGCGCGGCCAGAGTTTGACCCGGACAGGGGGTCTGCATCAGTGCCTGACCGATGAGGAATCCTCCGAAGCCCTGCTTCCGCAGCTCTTTTACGGTCTGTGCTGAGTGTATGCCGCTTTCGGATATGCGGAGCATGTCGGAGGGCAGAGCCTCTATCAGAGAGGTGGAGTTCCTTGTGTCGGTGTCGAATGTCCCGAGGTTGCGGTTGTTGACTCCGAGCATGTCGATGTCGGGTCCTATGTATTCGGTTTCGGAGAGCGTGTGTATTTCGAGCAGCACTTCCAGTCCGTAGGAGTGTGCGGTGCGGGCCAGCTCGCGGCATTGCTCCTTGGTCAGTGCCGCGGCAATAAGAAGCACGGCATCCGCACCGATGACACGGCTCTGGATTATCTGCCAGGGGTCGATTATGAACTCCTTGCGCAGGATGGGTTTGCGGACCGAATCACGGACGGCGATTATGTCCTCCGCGCTGCCGCCGAAATATGTCGTGTCGGTGAGTATGCTCAGTGCCGCGGCTCCGGCACGGCAGTATGCCGGAACGATGTCCTGTACCAGAGCGTCGCGTCTTATCCATCCTCTGGACGGCGAACGGCGTTTGAACTCTGCAATGATGCCGCTCGAAGATGAACTGAGCGACTCCCGCATCGAGCGGGCGGTGCGGGGTTTTATGAGTTTTTCCATCTCGGAGACAGACAGCATCGCCTTGCAGTTCTCGACTTCGATGCGTTTGTCGGCTATTATCGATGATAGTATGTCTTGCATGGCTTTATCGGTTCAGGGACAGGAATTTCTCGAATGTGCGGAGCGCATTGCCGCCGGTTATGGATTCGCGGGCCTCTGCCATGCAGTCGGCGATGCTTTTCTGCGGACATATTGTCTTTATGGCCATCGCTGCGTTGGCGGCCACGCATTCGGTCTGCGCCCGAGTAGCCGTTCCGCGGAGTACGGCATCGAAGATGGCCGAAGCCTGCTCCGGTGTCTCGCCTCCGTAGAGGTCGTCAGGCGAGGCCGTCGAGCAGCCCAAATCCTCCGGCCGGTATATTGTCTCGTTCTCCGGAGTCGATACCTTGAACGGCGCGGTGAGCGACACTTCGTCGTATCCGTCCAGCGAGTGTACCACGGCGAACCGGGTGCCGGTGGACTGGTAGGCGTATGTGTACAGGCGCAGCAGCGGCAGGTTGTATACTCCGAGTAGCTGATATGCCGGCTCCGCGGGGTTGACAATAGGTCCAAGTATGTTGAAGAACGTTCTTACGGCCAGGGCCTTGCGCACCGGCGCCACGGCTTTGAGCGCAGGGTTGAACAGCGGGGCGTGGAGATATGCTATGCCGCACTGTTCCATCGAGCGGCACAGGGTCGTATTGTCGGATGTGAAACGGACGCCGTGCTGCTCCATTACGTTGCTCGCGCCGCTGACCGATGTGGCTCCGTAGTTGCCGTGCTTCACAACCTTGTACCCCGCACCGGCCACTACGAAACATGCGCAGGTGGAGATGTTGAACGTGTTCTTGCCGTCGCCTCCCGTTCCCACGATGTCTATCGGCCGAAAATCTTTAAGGTCTACCTGTACGCGCATCTCCATGAGTGCCTGCCGGAACCCGAGCAGCTCGTCGACCGAGATGCCGCGCATCAGAAATACCGTTATGAGGGATGCTATCTGGGAGTCGTTGTAGCGTCCCTGTGCTATTCCGCTCAGGATGTCGTGAGCCTGTGTGCGGTCGAGATAGCTGTGCTCGAAGAGTTTGTAGAGTATGTTTTTCATTTCATCAGTGTTCTAAGAAGTTGACTATGATTTGCTCTCCCTGCGGCGTGAGGACCGATTCGGGATGAAACTGCACTCCGTGTACGTCGTATGTCCTGTGGCGCAGCGCCATAATCATTCCGCTGCTGTCGGCGGCTGTTACGGCCAGACACTCCGGCAAAGAGTCGGCAGCCACTACCCACGAGTGGTACCGTCCTACGGTCTGCGTGGCAGGGAGACCGCCGAATATGTAGTCGTCACCCGTAATCCGTATTTCGCTCTGCACTCCGTGGTACACCTGCGGCAGGTTTTCGAGCCTTGCTCCGAATGTCTCGGCGATGGCCTGATGTCCGAGGCATACGCCCAGAATGCTCTTTTCGGGAGCGTACCGCTCGATGAGCGGCAGCAGGATTCCCGCTTCGGACGGTATGCCGGGGCCGGGTGAGAGTATTATCTTGTCGTACCGGGCCGCATCTTCTACATTTATGCGGTCGTTGCGGCGGACGTCCACGCTGCATCCCTGTTTTTCGATTATTTGCAGCAGGTTGTATGTGAACGAGTCGTAGTTGTCGAGAAGAAGTATTTTCATGGCGTCAGTTTTTAAGTTCCATGGCGGCCTCGATTGCCTTTTCGAGAGCGCCCAGTTTGTTGTTTACCTCCTGTAATTCGTTTTCGGGCTTGCTGGCCGCGACGATGCCCGCTCCGGCCTGATACCAGAGGGCGTTGTTGCGGCTGACGAATGTGCGGATTGTTATGGCCTGGTTGATTCGGCCGTCGAGTCCGATGAATCCTATGCATCCGCCGTATGCTCCGCGGCTGTGCGGCTCTATCTCGGAAATCAGCTGCATGGCCCTCACCTTAGGGGCGCCGCTGAGGGTTCCTGCCGGGAATGTGTCGAGGAATGTGCGCACCGGGTTGTGCCCCTTGCGCACCTGTCCGCTCACGCGCGAGACCAGATGAATCACATGACTGTAATACTGCGGTTCCTTGAAGAAATCGACCTTCACGTCGGTGCATCCGCGCGACAGGTCGTTGCGGGCCAAATCGACGAGCATCACGTGCTCCGAATTCTCTTTCGGGTCGGCGAGCAGCCGCTCGGTCAGACATTTGTCCTCGGCCGCGTTGCCGCTTCGTCGCGTCGTTCCGGCGATAGGGTCGATGCTTGCCCGGCCGTTCTCTATCTTGCAGTGCGTCTCGGGTGACGAGCCGAAGATGCGCAGGCCGCCGAAGTCGAAATAAAAGAGATACGGCGACGGATTGATGCTGCGCAGGGCACGGTATACCTTGAAATCGTCGCCCTGGTAGGGAATCACGAACCGACGCGAGAGCACTATCTGGAATACGTCGCCGCGCAGGCAGTGCTTGACGCCCTTGCGGACGGATTCCATGTACTGCTCGTCGGTTATGGTGCTGTAACGGCTGCCCGTGGTACGGAAGTCGTAGGATGCGTAGTTGCGGTTGTCCAGCACGCTGATTATCTCGTCCATATGCGAGTCCTGCCCGTCGGCGAGCAGTTCGACGATGGTGAGTTCGTTTTTGAAATGATTGAGCACCAGGGTGTATCTGTACATGATGTAATACATGTCGGGTGCGTCGTTCAGAGTCTGGTGGCTCTCCTCCACGGGGATGTTTTCGAGATACCGCACCGCATTGAATGACGTGTATCCGAAAAGGCCGCACACATCAGCTTCCGGACCGCTTATCGAGAAGGACGACAGAAAGTCGTTGAGCGTGCGTTCTATATCCTGGCCGTCGGTCACGGGCGCGCATATGCTTCTCCCGTCGGGAAATTCGGCGGTGCACTGCGACGAGTTCACGCTGAAACTGGCTATCGGACATATGCCTATGTACGACAGAGGGTTTTCGGAAGCGTGGAAGTCGGAGCTTTCCAGCAGGGCCGACTGGGGGTACATGTCGCGTATTTTGAGATATATGCTTACCGGCGTGTGCAGGTCGCCGAGAATGCGTCGTGAAACCGTGTGAAATCTGTACTGTTCCATGATGAAAGGTTTATTCCATGAATTTTATATAGGTATCCATATCTTTGTCGCCGCGGCCCGATACCGTGAGCACGACGATGTCGTCCGGCGAGAATTTCGTCTTTTCGAGCGCTGCCAGTGCGTGTGCCGATTCCAGAGCCGGGATGATGCCTTCCAGACGCGTGAGTCTGAACGCCGCGTCCAGAGCCTCGCGGTCCGTTATGGCCAGAACGGTGGAGCGGGAGCGGGAAGCCATGTCCGCGTGCAGCGGGCCTATGCCCGGATAGTCCAGACCGGCCGATACGGAGTATGCCTCCTGAATCTGTCCGTCGGCGTCCTGCATCACGAGCGTGCGTGAGCCGTGCAGCACTCCGACCTTGCCCAGATGTATGGTGGCGGCTGAAAGACCGCTGTCGAGTCCCTGTCCGGCGGCCTCGGCAAGAATGATTCTGACGCGCTCGTCATTTATATAGTGGTAAATCGTGCCGGCGGCGTTGCTGCCTCCGCCGACGCAGGCAAACAGGTAATCCGGATAAGTGCGTCCCTCCTTTTCCTGCAACTGTGTCATGATTTCGCTGCTGATTACCGATTGAAGACGCGCCACCATGTCCGGATAAGGGTGCGGCCCGACGGTTGACCCTATTATGTAGAATGTGTCCGAAGGATGGCAGCACCAGTCGCGTATGGCGTCATTGGTGGCGTCTTTGAGTGTCATGTTGCCGCTGGTCACTGGGTGTACCGTCGCACCGAGCATCTTCATCTTCTGTACGTTAGCCCTCTGGCGCTCGATGTCAGTCTGTCCCATGAACACCTCGCACTCCATACCCATCAGCGCGCATACCGTGGCTGTGGCAACGCCGTGCTGTCCGGCTCCCGTCTCGGCGATGATGCGCCGTTTTCCCATGCGCCGTGCCACGAGAATCTGTCCTATCGTGTTGTTGATTTTGTGCGCGCCGGTGTGGTTGAGGTCCTCGCGTTTGAGGTAGATTTTACAGCCGCAGTGCTCGGACAGCCTTTTTGCCAGATAGAGCGGCGAGGGGCGTCCCACGTAGTCGCGCAGCAGAGTGCGGAATTCCGTTTGGAAGTCCTCTGACTCGATTATCCCGAGATAATTCTTTTGCAGCTCGTCCACGCATTTGTAGAGAATCTCTGGAACGTATGCTCCGCCGAATTCTCCGTAATAGCCTTTTGAATCGATACCGAATGTCGTCATGATTGTATTGTTTTTTGTTTTGGATTTTGCGTATTAAAAAAGTCCCGCCGTAATTGGCAGGACTTTTTGTTGTTATGGTTATATACAAACGCCTCGCTTTCTTACGACCTGTGAAGTAGTAAGAAGCGCCACCAGAAACGGTTTGTAATGTTCGTCTGCATACTGTTAAAGTCTGTTTTTACACCGCAAATATAATCCCGGAAAAATATAAATCAAAGAAAAACCGTGATTTTTTATTTTACGTATTCGAATTTTTCGCCGCGGTCGAGGATTGTGACCTTGGCAGTGTCGGCGCTCTCCACGCGGCCTACGATGCGGGCGTCTACGCCCATTGAGCGCGAGATGTCCATTATTTCGGCTGCTGTTTTCTCGTCGGTGTACAGCTCCATGCGGTGGCCCATGTTGAATACGCGGTACATCTGCTCCCACGGAGTGGCGCTCTGACGCTGTATGAGGTCGAACAGTACGGGGGTCGGGAACAGGTTGTCCTTTATCACGTGCAGCGAGTCGATGAAGTGCAGAATCTTGGTCTGGCCTCCGCCGCTGCAATGAACCATGCCGTGGATGCGGCTGCGGTGCTCCGCCAAAATCTTCTTTATGACGGGAAGATAGGTGCGGGTGGGGGAGAGGACCAGCTTGCCTGCATCCAGCGGAGAACCCTCGACAGGGTCGGTAAGACGGCAGGTGCCGGAGTATACGAGCTCCGCGGGAATACGGTCGTCGTAGCTTTCAGGATACTCTTCGGCCAGATAGTGCGCGAAGACGTCGTGACGGGCCGAGGTGAGTCCGTTGCTGCCCATGCCGCCGTTGTACTCGGTCTCGTACGATGCCTGTCCGAACGAACTGAGTCCGACAATGACGTCGCCGGCCTGTATGCGGTCGTTGCTTATCACGTCCTTGCGGTCGATGCGTGCAGTCACGGTGCTGTCGACGATTATCGTGCGCACCAAATCGCCGACGTCGGCCGTCTCTCCGCCTGTGGAGTATATCTCCACGCCATAGTCGCGGAGCGATTGCAGGAACTCCTCCGTTCCGTTTATTATGGCAGAGATTACCTCGCCCGGAATCAGCCGTCGGTTGCGTCCTATGGTGGATGACAGAAGTATGCGGTCGGTGATGCCCACGCACAGCAAATCGTCCGTATTCATCACTATGGCGTCCTGGGCGATGCCTTTCCATACGCTCATGTCGCCGGTCTGACGCCAGTAGGCGTATGCGAGCGACGATTTGGTGCCTGCACCGTCGGCGTGCATCACCAGACAGCTGTCCGCGCTGCCGCTCAGATAGTCGGGTATGATTTTGCAGAAGGCCTTTGGATACAGGCCCTTGTCCACGTTCTTTATCGCGGCGTGTACGTCTTCCTTCGACGATGAGACGCCTCGCATGTCGTATCTCGATTGATTTGCCATATTTTATGGTGCGAAATTTATGTGCTTGCAAAAATACGTAAAAAAATGTAAATTCGCGGCAAGTAAAAGCATGTAAATAGAGTGGCGGAGCCGAGAAACATACGTAACATCGAGAGCGATGCCGAATTCGAGAACCGGATACGGCCCCAGCAGCTGGAAGTTTTCAACGGCCAGGACAAGATTGTGTCCAATCTGAAAGTGTTCATCAAGGCCGCTCTGATGCGCGGCGAATCACTCGACCACGTACTGCTGCACGGTCCTCCGGGGCTGGGAAAGACCACGCTGGCGGGTATAATATGCAACGAGATGGGCTCGTCCATGAAGATGACATCAGGTCCGGTGCTCGACAAGCCGGGCGATTTGGCCGGTCTGCTCACCAACTTGGAGGCGGGCGACGTGCTTTTCATCGACGAGATTCACCGTCTGAGTCCTGTCGTCGAGGAGTATCTCTACTCGGCGATGGAGGATTACAAGATAGATATAGTTCTGGACAAGGGCCCTTCCGCACGTTCCATACAGATTGAGCTTAATCCGTTTACACTGATAGGCGCCACTACGCGCAGCGGCCTGCTCACCTCGCCGCTTCGTGCCCGCTTCGGAATACAGTGCCATTTGGAGTATTACGATGCTGACGTGCTGGCGCGGATAGTGAAACGTTCGGCCTCGATACTCGGCATTGCCATAGACGACAAGGCGGCCGGAGAGGTGGCGCTGCGCAGTCGCGGTACCCCGCGTATCGCCAATGCGCTGCTCCGCAGAGTGAGGGATTTCGCAATGGTGCAGGGTGACGGGCATATAAATCTCGACATAACCCGTGTGGCGTTGCAGGCGCTCAATATCGATACACGAGGACTGGATATGATGGACAACAAGATTCTGCTTACCATCATAGAGAAGTTCAAGGGCGGCCCCGTCGGACTTAACACCATCGCCACGGCCGTGGGCGAGGAGGCCGGAACAATAGAGGAGGTGTACGAGCCGTTCCTCATCAAGGAGGGATTCCTCAAACGCACTCCGCGCGGACGCGAGGCTACTGATTTGGCCTATTCGCATCTGGGTATGGCCCGCTACCGTGACGAGGGTACGCTGTTCTGATTCTACCCTTGCATCATGGCGGTCCGCAGGATGTGTGTGTTTACCGTTTTTTGAACAGGTCGATTTCTCCGCGTTCTACCTGGCCGTATATGTGCGACAGGAGATTTATTACGGGAGAGACATTGTTTATCACCTCTTCGACCACCTGCTGCCTGTCGCCTTTTATCCTGTACAGCACCGCGGCATACAGTGCGCGCATGCACAGTTCTATGTCGCCGATGTCGTTGCGGCCCGTCTTTTCCCTGAGTTGAGGCAGGTAGGGTGACAGTTGCCTGACCCTTTCGCGGTATTGTTCGCCGGCTGGCAAATCGAGCAGTTGCAGGTGAAGATTCTGCATGTCGGCTATCAGATGAAGCGTGTGTTCCAGATGCCCGTTCTGCTCCTTGTCCTCCTGCCGCAGAAGATTTGCGATGTCCATGTACCACAGGAACATCGTCTGTGCGGTCTGCGGGTCGGCGCCGCGCGGCGTGACAAGCTGTGAGTATATGGCTTCCGGACTGAACTGCAATGCCCGGAGCAGGTCCTCTATCTGCCACAGGTAGAGGATGTATTCCGAAATGTTCTCCTTGCGGAGCCGTTGTGCTATATCCATCAGATGGAGAGTGTTTTTACGGTGTTCAGCAAATCGCGGTTTATCGGTTTGTCCTTGCGGATGGCCTTCGAGAAGGGAACGTACACGAGTTCGTCGTTCTGAATGCCTATCATCACGTTGCGCTGTCCTTCGATAAGTGCGTGGATGGCGGCCTCGCCCATACGCGAAGCCAGAATGCGGTCGCTGGCTGTCGGAGAACCTCCGCGCTGGATGTGTCCGAGAATCGTCACGCGGCTGTCGAACTGCGGGAACTCCTTGCGGACACGTTCCGCCAGACCTATCGCACCGCCGGTTATCGGACTCTCGGCCACCAGCACGATGCTGCTGTTCTTGCTTTTGCGGAATCCGTTCTCGATGAGTTCGCCCAGCTGGTCAACCTCTGTGGCTATTTCGGGAATGATTGCGGCCTCGGCTCCTGTGGCGATGGCGCCGTTGAGGGCCAGAAAGCCGGCATTGCGGCCCATAACCTCGACAAAGAACAGCCGTTCGTGCGACGATGCCGTGTCGCGCAACTTGTCCACGGCCTGCATTATGGTGTTCAGCGCCGTGTCGTATCCTATGGTGGTGTCGGTGCCGTAGAGGTCGTTGTCTATGGTTCCCGGAAGTCCGACAATCGGAATGTCGAATTCGTCGGCGAAAATCCTTGCTCCGGTGAGCGAACCGTCGCCGCCGATGACGACAAGCGCGTCTATGCCGTGCGTGCGCATGTTCTCGTATGCCGTGCGGCGTCCCTCGGGGGTTGCGAACTCTGCGCTGCGGGCGGTTTTGAGAATCGTTCCTCCCTGCTGGATTATATTGCTGACATTCTGAGTTTTGAATTCTATGATTTCGCCGAGAATCAATCCTTTGTATCCGCGCATTATGCCTTTCACGGCAAAGCCGTTGAAAATTGCGGTTCTGGTTACCGCGCGTATCGCGGCATTCATTGCCGGGGCATCGCCTCCCGATGTGAGTATTCCGACGCAGTTTATTTTGCCCATGAGTGTGTCTGGTTTTGCTGAAAGATATATCGTGCAAATATAGTTAAAAGGTGTGTGCGGAGAAAGTCCGGAACGGTTATTTTTCGTCCTGCGGCGAATATAGGCGCGCGCAGTACGGCGGCGGCAAATACCATGCAAAAAGCGCCCGGGCATTACTGTAATACCCGGGCAGCGCATGTTTCGGAGAACTGCGGCGTTACTTTTTCAGGTCGTAGTAGCAGCGTTTGGGCGAGTACACCTTACCGTCTGCCGCCATCTGCTTGATAGTTTTGCTTACAGCATCTTTGTCGAGTCCGGCCGCAGCGGCTATTTCGCCGGGACGCATGGCGCCGCCGGTTTCGAGGACTTCAATGATTTTCTGCTCCATGATTGTCCGTATTAAATGTTTTTCTGTATCGTAAAACAAAAGTAATAAAAATCGGACAAATTCACATCATCGTCCCCTGACAGTCTTTACGTTTATCAGATATCTGTCGTTTTCGAATCCGGATTCGTCGAATATTCCGATGACCTTGATAACACCTGCGGCAGCTGTGTCATCTCCTACGATAATTACATCGTCCACCTGCAAATCGGTGACATTGTCGTACTTGACGGAGCTTGCGTATACGGATTCCAGTGAATGTTCGGTTGCCGAGGCGTAATCGAAATTGTTGAATTTCGAAAATTTCAGACCTGTCCCGGACCGCCACTGGCCGGTCATCGTCTCTTTTGCGGTCGAATCGTTGGCATAGACATAAATATCCGCCTCATCCGTACCTGCGACGGAGCTGATTAGCGGATTGCACGATTTAAGAGACAGCGCATCCTGCTTGCTCGAGTGCGGGGTGTAGAGAGTGATGCCGCTGCTCTCCTGCAAGAGTGCGGTGTTGCCTGTTATCTTGATTTTTACTGCGAGTTCAGTTTCGTATCCAAGATTGTCGGAGGTTGAGAATACGAACTCCGTGTCCAGAGTATCGACAGGAATGTCGGGCGCCCGGTAGTAGTACCTGCCGGTATAAATCTTCGAATCGGGATTCAGCGTGCAGATTTGTTGCAAACCGTTCACTGCGTCGAACGAAGATATGTCCACGCGCACGATTGCCTTGTTGACAGTGCGGGCATTTATATCGAAATACATGTTCTCCGATGCTGTGACCGTCTTCGACGACGGCTGTACGAGTATCACTATTTGGTCGGCATCCTCCTGCTTGCAGGCGTGCAGCAGAATAGCCGAGACGAGCAGAATAATTGTTTTCTTCATGCGGGAATCGAAAAAATGTCGGCGGCATGTACGGGTGCACGTTTGCATGCCGCCGGCAAATAGAGAGTTATTTGAGTTTGTAGACCTTGATTACGGCCCGGCAATGAATCTCGTTGCCGAGGAAAAGACGTTCCGTACGTTTCTCCTGATTTACTACCATGCAGTAATCGGCCTGAGGATAATCTTCGAGGACCTTGAATGATGCACGGCGCAACAGCCCTTTGAGGCGTTGTGACGGTGCGGCTCTTCCGCTCAGATTCGTTCTCCGGATTTCACTTCCGTCATATGGCTGTCCGTTGATATTGTCTATGATTCTTACGGCACCGCCGATATACGTCCGGTAGTCTATACTGATTTCCGCATCGCCCAGATATTCGAAGTCGCTCATCTGCAAATCGAGCCGCACCGATGACGGAGCGTACGTACTTTGTCTCGTAACGCTGCAAGATGTGCCGCACAGAACGACGGCCAGCAGCAATGTCATATATTTGTATGCTCTCATAATATATTGAACAATATCGCTTTAACATTACTTGAAATAGTATGACAGCGTCAGACGGACCTGATTGCCGATAGTGCCTTTCTTGGCTTTGAGTTTGTCGAACTCATCCTTGTAACTCTCCGACAGCTCAGAGGTATAGTACGTCTGGGTCTTGCCGTTTTCGGTGATTTCATTCTTATATTTAAGTCCGGCATCGAAACGCGATGAGATGCCGTACTCGACACCTAAGGCCAGCGGCAGATTGGCGACGAACACTTGCAGTCCGATGAATGCCCCTAATCCTATCTGGAAGGCGTTTTTTGAGATTTTGGACGAGTAATTGTCGCCTGACTCATATTTGCTTTTGCTGAAAGAGCCGTCCCAGCCCAACGGCAGTTCCGCTCCCACATATACGTCGAAGATATTGGATTTTGAGAAGTGGTATGCAATTCCCGGAGACAGCAGTCCGTTGGACTCTCCGACACGGCTGAATACGGAACCGTCCCCGTCCGTATAATCTCCTTTCAAACGTTCGGATGTCTCGTAGAATTCGACACCGAGACGCAGTTCGAACTGGTCTGTCGCCATATATTTGAGGTTGATGAGAGGCAGCGCTGAGATTTTGATATTCTCATCGAATATACCTTTGAGCATGTTGCTGCTCGCTCCCATATACAGACCGAAATTGCCTTCTACCGGACGGTTGCCCACACGGATTTTCTTTGCCGACGGCACTCCTTCCGTTATCTGGGCGCCGGCATTTCCGATACCGGCCAAAAACATAAAGACTAAAAGTGTAAGTTTGGTTTTCATAAATCACGTTGTTTTTTATTTTCCATGTCCCTGTGGATTTCTTTTTTGTTTGGCAGACATACAAAAACGTGGGACAAAACTTATATTCTCATTCTGAGGTCTTAGGATACCTGTGGCAAAAATATAAAGTGAAGCCCACGCCAAACAACGTGAGCATCAACTTCACTTCTCTTGCCACATTTTGAAATTTCCTAAGTTTCAGAATGCAAGTCGTAAAGTTAACGCTTTTATATGTACGTGCCGGATGCCTTTAACGCACTGCGGCACAAATAGTAAACGATGTTGAATGTTGCTGTTTTTAATGTTGCATAGGCATGGTGTTTTTAAAGTTCGCGTTTGCAAATATAATAAAATTCGGCTTTCCCGTCCATATCGATTCAGTAAAGAGGCGGATTCGTCGCAGATTTTGCTTTGGAACTATTCGCGACTTTACACTTTTGCCGGCGCCTCCATTGCAGTCTGAGGCACCATACGGGGACAAAAAAAGCGGACGGAATATTATTCCGTCCGCTGTCAAAGTCCTGCGGGGTGCAGGGACTTTATTTAACTTTATTAACAATTGCTTCGAATGCCTTCGGCTGATTCATGGCCAGGTCGGCCAGAACCTTGCGGTTCAGGTTGATGCCCTGGGCGTTGAGTTTGCCCATGAATTCCGAATAAGTCATACCGTGCATGCGGGCTGCGGCGTTGATACGCTGAATCCACAGGCTGCGGAAATTCCTCTTTTTGTTCTTGCGGTCTCTGTATGCGAATTGAAGACCTTTTTCAACGGTGTTTTTGGCGACCGTCCATACGTTTCCCCTTGAACCGAAGTTACCTTTGGCAAGTTTTAAAACTTTTTTTCTGCGGGCTCTCGATGCTACCGCATTTACTGATCTTGGCATAATCGTTAAAGTTTTACGAGTTGTTAGCGGTCTGATTCTCTCAGACTCTTCGGGGCTAATCGACTCTTAATTAAACATTTGTTTGGTTAAGCTACTTAACTAAAAGGAGCTTGATTTTAGCCTCGTCGGCCGAAGAAACAATACCCGAGTAGGTAAGATTTCTTTTCTGTTTGATTGTTTTCTTTGTCAGGATGTGCGATTTAAAGGCGTGTTTCCTTTTAATCTTTCCTGTCCCTGTGAAGTCGAATCTCTTCTTCGCAGCGGAATTAGTTTTCATTTTCGGCATTTGTATAAATCGTTAAAAAAGTTAAACAGCTTGCAAATATAAAAAAAATCCGGAATGCTACAAAATTACTTCGCCGTCATTACTCTTCGGCGGTGCCGAGAGCCGGGTTGTACGGTTTGAGCACTCCGCGTTTGGAACTGCGCATGAATTCTATAATCATGTCTCTCTCCGGAGTGGGCGGGAAATTGTCTTCCACGATGTCGCAGGCGCGGCCGTAGCCGTATCCGCTCTGGAACAGAACGCGGAATATCTCCTGTATCTCCGATATTTTTTCCGATGAGAATCCTCTGCGTCGCAGTCCGATGAAGTTGGCGCCTACGAACGAGAGCGGGTTTCGGGCCGCCTTGACGAACGGGGGAACATCCTTTCCTACGAGCGAGCCGCCGCTGACCATAGCGTGCGCTCCGATTCTGACGAACTGGTGTACGGCCGAGTGTCCGCCGATAATGGCCCAGTCATCGACCTCCACCTCGCCGGCAAGCGACACAGCATTGACTATTACGCAGTGGCTGCCGACGATGCAGTCGTGCGCCACGTGGGCGTATGCCATGATGAGGTTGTGGCTGCCTATTACGGTTTTGCCTTTGGCGGCGGTTCCGCGGCTGACTGTGGCGCATTCGCGAATGTCGTTGTAGTCGCCGATTTCAGCGGTTGTATATTCGCCTTTGAATTTCAGGTCCTGAGGCTGGCCGGCTATCACCGCACCCGAGTGTATGCGGCATCCTTTTCCAATCCGTGCCCCGTCGAGAATCACGGCGTGGGGGCCGATCCAACAGTCGTCTCCGATGGTTACGTCGCCAGCGATGTATGCGAACGGTTCCACGGTGACGCCTTTGCCCAGTTTGGCATCGGGATGCACGTAAGCCTGGTTGCTGATCATGATTATTAGCTTTTGAGGTTATTTTTTTGTCGGTGTTACCTGTGCCATGAGCATCGCTTCGCAGGCGAGCTTGCTTCCGATGAAGGCTTTGGCCTCCATGACCACGATTCCGCGCCGTATGGGTTCGGCCAGACGCAACTCGAATTGGAGCGTGTCGCCCGGCACTACCTTGTTCTTGAACTTTACGCCGTCGATTTTCATGAAGTATGTCGAGTAGGACTGGCTGCGGTCGAGCCCGTGCAGCGCCAGAATGCCTCCGCACTGCGCCATTGCCTCGACGAGGAGCACGCCCGGCATGACGGGTTCGTCGGGGAAGTGTCCCACGAAGAACGGTTCGTTCATCGTCACGTTCTTTATTCCGGCGATACTGTTTTCGTCGACATGGATGATTTTGTCCACCAGCAGGAACGGAGGACGGTGCGGCAGCATGGAGCGTATGGCGTTGATGTCGTATACGGGGGCCGTGTTCGGGTCGTACTGGTACTGCGGTTTGTTGCTGTTGCTGCGCATGGTCTTGCGGAGCAGCTTCATCATCTCCGTGTTGGCGTGATGGCCAGGACGCGTGGCGATGACCTTGCCCTTGATTCTTACGCCCAGAAGCGCGAAATCGCCCAGTATGTCGAGCAGTTTGTGACGGGCAGGCTCGTTTACGAATCTGGTCGAGGTATTGTTGAGGTATCCCTCCTTAATCTCTATGTCCGGTCTGCCGAATGTTGCGCGCAGTTTTTCGAGCTCGGCCTCCGACGGATTTTTCTCTACGACAACAAGCGCGTTCTCCAAATCCCCGCCTTTAATCAGGTTGTGCTCGATAAGCGGCAGAATTTCATGCAGGAACACGAATGTGCGGCAGGGGGCTATCTCAGTCTCGAACGAGTCCTTCACTGCGGAGAATGTCGCATACTGGTTTCCGAGGACCTTGCTGCCGTAGTCGATGTGAATCGATACGCTGAAATCGTCGTCGGGGTATATTTCCAGTTCGACACCCTTTTCCTCTATCTTGTACGAGAGTTTGTCGCTGACCTTGTAGTATTGAATCTCGGCATTCTGTTCCGACAGCCCCACACGGCCTATCGCCTCGGCATAGTCGCGTGCCGAACCGTCCATGATGGGAACTTCGGGACCGTCGAGCTCGATTGTGGCGTTGTCTACGCCCATGGTCCACAGGGCGGCCAGTATGTGTTCGACGGTGGTTATCTTTACGCCGTCTTTCTCTATGGTGGTGCTTCTTGCCGTGTCGGTTACGTAGTCGCTCAGCGCCGGAATCTCGGGCGCCGATTCCAGGTCCGTGCGTCTGAATACGAGACCCCTGTCCTCATCTGCGGGCAGAACCGTCATGCTGATTTCCAGACCTGTGTGCAACCCTCTGCCTTTGAATGTTATCGGGGCTGCGAGCGTTTTCTGTTTATTGGACATGATTCGCTGTGGTGTAAAATTTGTCCGCAAAGATACTAATATTTTTTAAAGAAGTCGTAAATTTGTCACAATTTTGAATATCGGAATGACGGACAAAGCACGAAGCAACGCCCGGCGGACGCAAAAGTTGCGCCTGCCATATATGAAAAAGAAGAAAAACGCCGCCGCATGGACCTACGACCATAGGGCGGGGGTGTTCGTGACGCTGATACTGTATCTCGGATTGGCCTGTGCCTTCGTGGGTTCGAAAATAATAGTTAACAACAGCAGGGGCAATAATACGTTTCTGGTGGATTTGCAGACGCTCGAAGATTTGCAGCGCGAGGCCGAGCGGCTTCAACAGCAGGTCGACATGCGTCAGAGGATGAGCAGCGAATACGAGCAGGTGCTCAACCGCGTGAGCAATGAGAATGCCGAGCGGGCGGAGGAGGAGAGCCGTTCGCTGCGCGGTGATGTGGCCGAGCAGGTCGCAGCTGACCAGCGGGCCATAGCCGACGGCATGCGTGCGAACCGCGAGCTTTTCGAACAGGGCGAGCGCGAGATAGCGGAGATGTGGGAGTCGCGCAAAAAGCCCGGCGACGGGGAGCGCGACAGCAACCGTGATTCGAAGGTGTCGGGTACGGTTACCGTCTCCTACTCGCTTGTCAATCCGCTTCGTCACTCGGTCTATCTCGATGTTCCGGCCTACCGCTGCCAGCGGGGAGGCGTGGTTGTCGTGAACATCACGGTCAACCGCAACGGCAATGTCATCTCGGCGTCCGTGGACAAGGGTGCCTCCGTTCCGGACGACTGCATGCAGCAGACGGCGGTCGGCGCGGCGCGGCGTTCGCGTTTCGACATCAATACCTCGGCTCCGGAGCGCCATTCCGGGACGATTACATATACGTTCGTGGCCCAGTAGCCTTTTTCGGTATTCTAATTGCGTGTACGGCACTTTGCAGCGCGGTGGCGGGGGAGTGCGTTCTTCGCCGAAAATGCCGCGCAGTGTTGACGCATAGCATTTTTATTGCTATTTTTGTCCCTGGGACCGAATAAATGTTTTTTCCGTATGAACATAAGTATCCTTCTGCTGGTATTCTCCATTCTGATATTTCTCAGCGTGCTGGCCGGACGCGCCGGCGCCAAGTTCGGCATACCGACTCTTTTGCTGTTTCTGGGTGTCGGAATGCTCTTCGGCTCCGACGGCCTGGGCATACAGTTCGACAATGCCCGGCTCGCGCAAACTATCGGTATGCTGTCACTGAGTATTATTCTGTTCTCGGGCGGTATGGATACCAAGTATTCGGAGATACGCCCTGTGCTGGCTCCGGGTCTGGTACTGTCGACTCTCGGTGTCGTGCTGACGGCTGTGTGTGTCGGAGGATTCATATTCGTAGTCTGCGACTGGTTCGGATTCAGGATGACGCTTATGGAGTCTTTCCTGATGGGAGCGGTCATGTCCTCGACCGATTCGGCCTCGGTGTTCTCAATCCTGCGCTCGAAGAAGCAGGGGCTTAAAAACAATCTGCGTCCGCTGTTGGAGTTGGAGAGCGGTAGTAACGACCCGATGGCCTATCTGCTCACTATCATACTGTTGCAGGTCATTACCGGCGGACAGAGCGCCGGAGCCCTTAAAATATGCTCGATGCTGCTCATGCAGATGGGCATAGGAGCCGCATCGGGTTATCTGCTGGGGCGCGGCATGGTGTGGGTAATAAATCATCTCGGCGTGTCCAACCAGGCGCTGTATTCCGTGCTGCTGGTATCCTGTGTTTTCTTCGTGTTCTCGCTCACCGACATCATGGGCGGCAACGGCTATCTGGCCGTCTATCTGGCCGGCCTTGTGGTGGGCAACAAAAAGATAGCCGCCAAGCGCACCGTCTCCACTTTCATGGACGGGCTGACGTGGCTGTCGCAGATAGTGATGTTCCTCACGCTCGGACTGCTTGTCAATCCGAGCCGTCTGATAGTTCCGGGAACCGTCGGAATAGGTCTTCTCGTCGGGGTGTTCATGATGATAGTGGCGCGTCCTGTCGTCGTGCTGCTGTGCATGTGGCCGTTCAAAAAGCAGTTCCCTTTCCGGGCCATGGTCTATGCCTGCTGGGTCGGACTGCGCGGTGCGGTGCCGATAATCTTCGCTACCTATCCGCTTGTGGCGGTCTCTGACGGTTTCGACTCCGTTGTTGCGGACATGATTTTCAATGTCGTCTTCTTCATCACCATTCTGTCGCTGGCGGTGCAGGGGTCTACGGTCAGCTGGCTGGCCGGCCTGCTCGGTCTTTCGGAGGATGTGGCGGAGGAGTCCTTCGGGGTGGAGCTTCCGGATAAAATCAAGGCCAAGTTGACGGAGATAGCCGTACAGGACCGTTTCCTGTCTAACGGCAGCCTGCTGAAAGAGATACAGATGCCGCACAATACGCTGGTGGTGATGATTCACCGCGGCGACGACTATTTCGTGCCTCGCGGCGATACGGAACTGCGCAGCGGCGACCGTCTGCTTGTCATATCGAGCGACGAGGCCGAGGTTCTCGGAGAAATCGAGACCATGGGGCTGGAAAAGTCCTGAATACCCGAAAAACACATGTGATGAAGAGACTATTTTTGACTTTTGCGGCGTTGTCCGTTTTTGCCGCCGCATACGCTCAGCGTGTCGAGTGGAGCGTGGGATTCGACACCCGGTTCGACAACAGGGAGTATGCCGGCAGCCGGCTTGCCACCTCTCAGACGCTTTTCGCCTCGCGTCTTTCGCCCTCTGTCGGTCTGGGCTGGGGCAGCGGGAGCACTCTTTGGGCGGGAGCGGACTTGCAGCTCGATTTCGGCGCGGCGGAGCTTTTCTCCACCCCCCCCCGCATCGTCATGTACTATCAGTACGATTCCCCGAAATACAAGGCCGTGGCGGGAGTCTTTCCCCGCACCAGGATGTCGGGATATTATTCGTCGGCTTTTTTCAGCGATTCGGTGCGGTTCTACGACAATAATCTGGAAGGCTTTCTGCTGCAATACGAGGGCGAGGACGGAAGCGTGGAGCTGGGCCTTGACTGGGACGGTATGTACTCGGCCGACCGCAGGGAGAGTTTCCGCATATTCTCTGCCGGCCGCGGCCGCCTGGGACATCTGTACGGCGGATATGCTTTTTCGATGTACCATCTTGCCAGCTGTCATTCGGTTCACGGCGTTGTCGACAATATTCTGCTGAATCCCTACGTCGGGTTCGACTTCACCGGTATGGTGCCTGTCGAGGCGTTCCGGTTGCAGGCGGGGTGGTTGCAGGCTTTCCAGCGCGACCGTGTCAATGAGAACAAATTCGTGTTCCCTTACGGCGGAGTGATAGATTTGGTTTTGGAGAACTGGGGGTTCGGGGTTTCGAACAGCCTGTATATAGGCGGAGACCAGATGCCGTATTACAACCGCTACTCGTCGCGTCTGTATTCCGGCAATCCGTTTTTCCGCACCTCGGACGGGGTCTATAACCGCACCGAACTGTACTGGAACCTCTCGGACAAGATAAGCTGCCGTTACGGAATAGACCTTCACGTGGGCGTTGTTCTGCACTGCGACGGCCGAGCAGTCGTTTCTCAGCAGGTTGCCCATCTGTCGGTGCGTCTGGACCGCGGATTGTTCAGCCGGCGCAGATAATCGCGGCACCGGATTTGACGTAAACGATATTTATTTCTAACTTGCAGTGCGCTTTTTGTCGCAAAGTGTAAAAAATGATGGAGTATGAAACGTTTGTTATTTCTCATCGTCGCGTTGCATGTTTTCAGCTGCGGATTCTCTCAGAGCGTGGCTGTCGGAGACCGTGCTCCGGAGCTTCGTGTCCGGCAGTGGCTCACTCCGGCACCGGCGGAGGGCCGGCGTGTTAAGCTCATAGAGTTCTACTCTTCGGCCAATCCGGTGTGCGTGTCCCGATTGCAGCTGCTCGACAGCCTTGCGGCGCGTCATTCGGACCGTCTGTCAGTGATTCTTGTGGTCAAGGATGGTCTGGGTTCGGACGTCGATTTGAAAGCGGCCCGTTACAGTGTCGCGCAGGACTCCGACATGCGGATATTCCGGGCTTTCGGCATACGGTTCGTCCCCAGCGGCGTGATAGTCGACATGCGGGGCAAGGTCCTGTGGGTCGGCAACACCTCGGCGATAAATGAAAGAACGATAAAACAATGGATATACGATGACCCTGACAAAGATAGAGCATTACGAAAATGAACATCGCCACCGCCACGAGGGCAGTGCGCTCAACGTTGCGGCAGGTGTTGACGACCAGCCTGTGGTCAATCCGCACTTTGTGCGCAAGCGCCGTCCGAACCTTTCGACCGACGACTATGTCGCGGGCATTCTGAGCGGCAATATAACCGTACTCTCGCAGGCCATAACGCTTGTGGAGAGCAACAATCCCGCGCACTACCGGCAGGCGCAGGATATAATCGAACGCTGCCTGCCCCATGCGGGCCGTTCGGTTCGTATCGGCATTACCGGAGTTCCTGGGGCCGGCAAGTCGACTTTCATCGAGGCTGTCGGCGGCATGGTCACGGGCCTGGGCCACAGACTCGCCGTTCTTGCCATCGACCCCAGCTCCGAACGCAGCGGCGGTTCCATTCTCGGCGACAAGACCCGCATGGAGAGCATCTCCGCCAATCCGGATGTATTCATCCGCCCCTCACCGTCGGCGGGTTCGCTGGGCGGCGTAGCGCGCAAGAGCCGCGAGACGGTGGTTCTGTGCGAGGCGGCTGGGTTCGACGTTGTCTTCATCGAGACCGTCGGCGTTGGCCAGAGCGAGACCGCCGTGCATTCGATGGTCGATATGTTCATGCTGTTGCAGATTTCGGGTGCCGGTGACGAGTTGCAGGGCATCAAACGCGGCATCATGGAGATGGCCGACATGGTTGTCATCACCAAGGCCGAGGGCGATAATCTGCGCCGGGCGCAGCTCGCCCGCCGTCAGTTCCAGAACGCGCTGATGCTTTTCCCGACACCGGAATCCGGCTGGCGGCCCCAGGTCTTCACCTGCTCCTCGGTTGAGGGCACGGGACTCGAAGATGTCTGGACGGGAGTCGAGGAGTACCTGTCGTTCATCAAGACCAACGGATACTATACGTCGCACCGCCACCGCCAGAACCGGTACTGGATGTACGAGAGCATCAACGAGGCTCTGCGTGAAGGCTTCTATCGCAATCCCCGCATCGAGGAGGCGCTGAAAGATTACGAACAGCAGGTCCTCGAAGACCGTGTCAGCTCGTTCGAGGCCGCAAGACGTCTGCTCGACATATATCACGGACAGTAATGTCGCCGCATTGTTAGCTGCGGTGCGCTGAAAAAAATTACGATTTGCAACATCCTGCCGGTGAACCGCATCTGAAATTGCGGGCAGCGGCTTGCGAACGGTGCGCGCCGGAAATCGGGGCTTCGCGGGATGAAGCTCCCGGGCCTCGCAGTTCTGACAAACTGCATCAGAAATGCGGGATGCAGCCTGCGAATGGAACGCTGACAAGCGGGCCTTCGCTGGGGCGAGGTTGCGGCCCGCCCGGTTCCACGGAATCGTAAAAAAGTGTCGTAAGTTCTCTTAAAGAGGAGAGCGGCGCACCGTGTTGTATGGTCTTTCGGGCCGGTAGGAGACAGTTTTTTTGAAAAAATTGTGCGGGCGCAGCCTCCCGCCGCGGAGGCCCGCATGTCTGCGCGCACTCCGCAGTCTGCGAC